>JAFUBF010000124.1 GCA_017460325.1 Clostridia bacterium
CCATGAACCCGATCATGATTGACGTAACCGGCATGTGCGGCGGCTGTCGTCTGACGGTGGGCGGCGAAACGAAGTTCGCCTGCGTGGACGGACCGGATTTTGATGGTCATCTGGTGGACTTTGATGAGGCAATGAAGCGCGGTTCCATGTACCGTGACTTTGAAACGCGTGCACGCGAGGCAGACTGTGAACTGCTTCGGAAGGGGGAGTAAGTATGCCCAAAGCCAATATGGATCCGAAGAAATGCCCGATGCCTTCCCAGGATCCGGGTGTTCGCAAACATAATTTTGATGAGGTTGCCCTTGGGTATACCTATGAGATGGCGGTAAACGAGGCAAAGCGCTGCCTGAACTGCCCCAAGAAACCGTGCCGGAGTGCCTGCCCGGTGAACATTGACATTCCTGCCTTTATCGCCTGTGTGGCGGCGGAGGACATGGAGGGGGCCTATCAGGTGCTGGCAGCGTCCTCTACGCTTCCGGCCGTCTGCGGCCGGGTCTGTCCCCAGGAGAAGCAGTGCGAGAGCATGTGCGTCAGAGGAAAAATGAAGGACGGGGAGCCGGTGGGTATCGGCCGTCTTGAGCGGTTTGTGGCCGACTGGCACAGGGCGAACGGTTCGGAAAAGCCGACCGTGCCGGCATCCAATGGTCACCGGGTGGCCGTGATCGGTTCCGGTCCCTCCGGCCTGACGGCGGCCGGTGATCTGGCCAGAATGGGCTATCAGGTGACGGTGTATGAAGCCCTGCATGAGCCGGGCGGAGTACTGGTGTACGGGATTCCGGAATTCCGCCTGCCCAAGGCGATTGTCCGGGAGGAAATCGATGGTCTTCGCGCAATGGGCGTTGAGATCTGCACCAACATGGTCATCGGAAAGATCCTGACCGTGGATGAACTGCTCGGGGAACTGGGGGCTGAGGCGGTCTATATTGCCTCCGGCGCCGGTCTGCCGCGCTTTATGAACATCCCGGGCGAGAGCCTCAAGGGGGTCTATTCCGCCAACGAATACCTGACGCGGATCAACCTGATGAAAGCCTACCTGCCCGACAGCAAGACGCCGATCAAGAAGAGCCGGAAGGTGGCTGTTGTCGGCGGCGGAAACGTGGCCATGGATGCGGCGCGGTCTGCGCTTCGTCTTGGTGCCGAAGAGGTGACCATTGTGTACCGGCGCAGCATGCAGGAGCTGCCGGCGCGTCAGGAGGAAGTGGAGCACGCGATGGAAGAGGGTGTCGTTTTCCGTATTCTCACCAATCCCGTTGAGGTGCTCGGAAATGAAAACGGCGAGGTCTGCGGAATGCGCTGCGTGGAGATGGAACTGGGTGAACCGGATGCCTCCGGCCGCCGTCGTCCCGTTGTCAAGCCGAACAGCGAATTTGTTCTGGACGTGGATACCATGATCATGGCAATCGGAAACAGCCCGAACCCGCTGATTCGCTCCACAACGCCGGGGCTCGAAAGCAATTCACACGGCTGCATTGTGACCGACGGGCCGGATGGACTGACCAGCCGCGAACGGGTATACGCCGGCGGCGATGCCGTGACCGGTGCGGCAACGGTGATTCTGGCGATGGGCGCCGGAAAACAGGCGGCAAAAGCCATTGATGCGTACATTCGCGGAGAAACCAAATAACAAAACCCGGCTTTCCGTTCCAGACGGAAAGCCGGGTTTCTTGTCCACTGCCGGTGCCACTTGCTTTGTCAGACAGGAAAAGTGGTCGGTTCGACAGGGGAGGCATGCCCGAATGCGGGCTTTCCCGGACAGAGACGGATGATTGATTTGGAACCGCCTTTTTGTTATACTTCATCCCGAAAGTTGAGTAAAGGCATGGGCGGTGGGAAAATGCGGTATCCGATTGGTGACGTGGCGAGAACGCTGGGGGTGACACACGCCGGACTCCACTACTTTGAAAAGCAGGGGGTCATTGCTCCGACAAAAGGTGACATGGCGAGGCGAACC
>JAFUBF010000125.1 GCA_017460325.1 Clostridia bacterium
ACAAGAACCAGATGGTAATTGAGATTATACACTGAATGGTGATTCTTTTGCAACTTCATTTCATTCACTCACCTTTCAGCAATATGTTACCACGAAAATGATCCTTTTGTTTTTTGATTTTACCATGGATATACAAAAGAAATCAACGAAATGAATCGTGATTATTCAGGAATTCGGCCGATTCATCTCCCACCTGAAGAGGTGGGAGAATTCTCGGCATTTTTCGTTAAAAAAGGATCGTACTCGAAATGGAACTCCTCCAGCATTTCCTGTACAGACTGAGCATTGCGGTCTGTATCTACCTCATGTTTCGTCATCCTGATTCACCCTTTCCTCCTATAGATTTGGTCATCCTTCCATGTACTCCTGACTCTCGTCACGGCTAACCCGTCACCTCACGCTTTTTCAATCTTACAGCTGTGGTGTCTGAACTCCACCCGATCATTTGACACTGTTCTGTCATAGTTGATCCCTACCAGGATCAGATTTCCTTTGTACAGTTCCAGTCTGTCAGGATACTTCTGTCTGTGGATCCGGGCAATCGCCGTATCTGCGTCCTTCCCGTATTTGAACTCAATCAGAATTGCGGGGATATCCGGTTTTACGGGAATAAACGCCAGGTCGGCATATCCCCTGCCGGTATCAGGCTCCGGTATGATGGTGTACAGATCCTGCGCTGCGTAATAGGCCAGCTGCACTGCAAAGGAAAGCCCCGCTTCACTGTGGTAAACCTTATTCCCTGCCTTATCATGAGCCGCTTCCAAAAGCTCCGTCACAGTTTTCTGATCGCACCTCCATGTGGCTTCCAGGAGTTTCTGTGAATTGTGAAGGGCCCGGAAAGTCACCGTCCAGTCCCTGCTCTTCGTCGAAGTTTTGAACACATCCAGAACTTCCCTGTTAGGAATAAACAGTTCTTTCGTGTTGCTGTCATATCCCAGATATCCCAGATGAATCAGCATCGTCAGAATGTCATCCTTGTTGCGAAATGAGGTCATATCATTCTGATAACCGGTGATATCCACCGGCACCCTGCCGTCTTCCATCAGGATGGCCACATCTTCCTTCAGTCCGTCAAAATCCAGGTCAATGTACTGCCGGAGCGTTTCGTAAGTCTCGGTTTGATTCCAATAATCTGAAAGCTGTCTGCTGAGCATGGCGTTTACAACCGAATATGGACAGTAAACCTCATTGTCCTGACAGCTCGCCTCACCAACAGTCTTCCATTCCGGTAGCCCGTTGGAAAATCTGTATCCATCATACCAGGATTTGAATCCGGCATAGTTCAGCCCTTTTTCCCTGCACTTTTCCTCAACCTCTTCGCTGGTAAAACCGACATAAGGAGCAAACGGCCCCGGCCATGTCATGGTGTACTCATCAAACATGTTTAGCGAAGCCTGATTCCCACTCTTCCTGACAGGAAGAATTCCGGTCATATAGGCTAACGCAACGTACTCCTTATCTTTCAGCCAGTTACGAAGAAACGTCAGATACTTCTTCTGTCCTTCCCAGTCTTCTTTGTGTTCGCGGAAGACTGTGTCCCATTCGTCTATGATGATCACAAACTGTGTTTTCTGACTTCCACAGATCTTGCTCATCACGGTTCGAAGATTCACCCGGCTGCCATACCGGACATCCGGATAGGCATCCATCAGTTCCGAAATGACTTCTTCTGAAAGATATGCCAGCCTATCTTCCACAGAATCTGAGTCCCCGAGAAATTCTGTCATTACAAGTCTGATCACATCAAATCGTCCCAGATCGCATCCCACACAGGTTTCCCGTTTTCAGCTTCTGTTTTGCTCAGCTTGCATCCTTCAAACAGTTCTCTGCTGTCCGCTTCACGTCCATAATACGCACAAAGCATGTCTGCGGCCATTGTCTTTCCGAAACGCCTGGGTCTGAAAATGCCAACATACCTCTGATTCGTGTTGACCACTGAATTCAGGTCAGAAATCATCCTGGTTTTATCAATGTAGATTTCAGAATTGAGCGCTTCCTCGAAAGCCGCTTTCCCCGGATTCAAATATAGGCCCATTGTCCTGACCTTTCTTAGTGATGATTTGGCTTTCGGTCCCGTTTCACTGACAGGAGCCGTACCTTGACAAAACGGTGCAGAGCACCGGGCCTGATCCTGTCCGAAATAAACGCACCGACACTTATTCTCAGTGTTCTATGCCTTTACCGGGAGCATCCTTGACCGGTCTTGATCCCGTTTTATCAGTTGCCCTGGGGTGAACATCCGTGCCCGATACAAACGATCGGATAGTGATGGTCCGCAAACCTGTTTGGGTGTCACCCGGATTTGCTGTGTTCAATCTGCCTCTCCTGCACGATATTCTGCGGTTTCGTGTCTAAAATTCCGAGATGTGCCCTGTCTGATTGATTTCAGGTCATTGTATTCTCAAAACAAAGCGCCTGAAATCACGGATCGCGGCAGAAAACCTTCATACCGCACCCCAGGCTTCTTTGAAAATCAACCGACTGTCTTTCGCACCCCGTTATTCTCGCGGGGCAGAACTTTTCACGATCAGCACGCTCCCGTTCTTATCCGGCATTTTGCCAGGTGCTGCTCGGAACAGTCAAACCCGTTATCATCATATTTCTTCCCGGGCTGAAGTTCCTGCAAAATCCCGCGTGGATAGATCTCTTTCACCTGTAACGGCCCTGTTTCTGTCGACACGCCTTCGGGCTTCCTTGTTGGTAAGGTCTCTACGCTGGTTGGCCATATGCACGCGAAGCTTATCGATTCGTTCTTGCATCCGTCCATAATTATTGGAGCCTTTTGTCATTCGGGATAGCTTCCCTTCGAGTTTTTGCAGTTTCTCCTGAGATTTCATCAGCGCACGAATGGCATTGGCTCTCTGTTCCTCATAGTCCGCATGAAAATGCTCCTGGGAATCTTCCACTCCGATGGCCCCTGGCTCTTCCATGATGTTCCTTCCTCCTTCTTTCCTGAATCCGGATTCATCCGTCCCATCCGGGCTTATCTGGTTTTCGTACCCGGTTTTCACTCTGTATTATAATCCTTTTCTTCCTCGTAAGGCAAGATTTCCCCCCAGTCTCAATGTCCCGTTCCGGCATCCGGCAGGCACTGAGCCGGATTTTTCGGCTTCTCCCGGGACGCATCCGGTGTATAATATCCCGGTGGGGATTCTGCACCTGTGGATCAACCTCAGGTCTAAAGGTCTGGGAACGGGTTGCTTTTCCTTTCCAGTGAAGTCAGACCCAGGCATGGCTGGCCAGGCCGGCGATCCCTCAGAGAATTCTGCCTCTCCCGCGGACAACGTTCGCTTTTCGTAACCTCAGATAAGGGATGTATGTCCTCGCAGGTGTTTATCGACTGATGGCAGGAATTCAGGCTTCGCTCATTGGTGCGGCTTTTGTATGTTTTCTGTTCTCTTGTCATCGGAATAATCTCTTCACGCAAGATCGTCATGGGGCCTGAATGTATAGATACGCCTAGAATGTCTTTTTCACGGCCGAAATGAATAATAGTCAAGTATGATTTACCAAATCATACTTGACCAATCCGCCCGTGAATGACAGCAGAGGTATCCCTGAACGGAGGTGTCGTACATGTTTATCGGCAGAGAACGGGAACTTGCTTCCCTGAACAGATTATACAATTCCGACAGGTTTGAATTCGTTGTCCTTTACGGACGCCAACGTGTGGGGAAAACGGCACTGATCAACCATTTCATTGACGGCAAACCCGCCATTTATTTCCTGGGTCTAGAGAGCAACGCCAAACAGAATCTGGTAAATTTCAGCAGAAGCATCATCGAGTATTCCAGCGGTTATGAAAGGGATACGCCTTTTCTCTCTTTTCAGGCTGCCCTGGAAATGGGTTTCAGGCTGTCCGAGAAGAAACGCCTGATTCTTGCAATCGACGAATATCCTTATGTGGCCAAAGCCTCCAGAAGTCTCGCTTCCACCTTGCAGTTGCTGATCGACAGGTATAAGGATCGCTCCAAGATGATGCTGATTCTGTGCGGCTCGTCCATGTCTTATATGGCAGATCATGTGCTGGCTTACAAAGCGCCTCTGTATGGCAGGAGCACGGCGCAGATCAGGCTGCTCACGTTTGATTTCGCGGAAGCCTGTCGTTTCTTTAAGAATTTCTCCGCCGAAGACAAAGCCCTGGCTTACGGAATCGCAGGCGGCATACCACAGTACCTCCTGCAAATAAATGACAGGCTCAGCATCAGGGAGAATATCAGAAACTCTTTCCTTAATACAGCTTCCTCCCTTTATGAGGAGCCCGTGAATCTGCTGACGCAGGAGGTTCGTGAGCCTGCCATCTGCACGGCCATCCTTACCGCCATTGCCACCGGTTCATCTCGGATGTCAGAGATTTCCGGTAACGTTGGCGAAGATACCAGTGTTTGTTCCACCTGCCTGAAAAACCTGATCACGCTGGGAATCGTGCGGAAGGAACTGCCTTATGGAGAGAACGCGTCTGAAAAGACGATCTATTTCATCGACGATCACATGTTCCGCTTCTGGTATCGGTTTGTGCCGGAGAATGCTTCTCTGATCTCCCGCGGCGCAGCGGATTTGGTATATCAGCGTATCGAACCACACCTTTCCGACTACATGGGAAAAGTGTTTGAAGAACTCTGCAGGCAGTACCTCTGGACTCTGCTCCTGAGCGGAAAATCCCCGGTAAATTTCACTTCCCTGGGGCGCTGGTGGGGAAACGATCCCATTAAACGCCAGGCAGAGATTGATATCATGGGTGAGCAGGACAAGAATACCGCCCTCTTTGGCGAATGCAAGTGGACAAACGAAAAAGTTGATCTGGGTGTTCTGGAAACGCTGACAGAACGCAGCAATCTCTTCACCTATCCGAATAAGCATTTCTTTCTTTTTTCCAAAACCGGCTTCACGAAAGGTTGCATGGAAAAAGCCAGGCTTTTGGGAAATGTCACTCTGGTCATGTATTCGGAAATGTTGAGCTTTTCAGTAAATACCATTCCATGACCCGCTCCCGCTTTGAATGTACAAGGTAGAGCATACGGTGAACCATTTTTCACTGAACCGACGCAATCACACAAAAGACAATCCGGAGCTGTCTGATTTCCGGATTGTCTTTTGTTGTCTGCTCATTATCATTTGTGTGTGTCGGTTCGGGCAAGAGCTGTGTACAAGGTAGATGTTACAGGTAATATACCTCAATATAGAAGGTGTACCAGTTGATCAGGGCTGCTTTCCTTGCCTCTTTGCGGTTCTATACTCCCTGCTTTCGGATCAGGCATTCCTTTCCCTGGAAAGCAAAGCCATATTTCCGGATGTTCTCCGCAGGGACTTTGGCAAGTAAATTCGCCTCATAACGTTTCTCTTCAATTTGCTTCAGGGCATTTTCAATGGTGTCCTCCAGCGTTTTTTCTCCACGTCTGGGGTTGAACACCTTGAATTCCATGATCACAGCCGGCATTCCGGCTGTTTTCGGGTCCATCCCCACATCATACCGCCCATATCCGCTTTCCCGATTGGATGTCACCA
>JAFUBF010000012.1 GCA_017460325.1 Clostridia bacterium
GAAAGAAACCATTGATAAGGTATGTGAGCTGTTGCTTACAATAAGAGATGATGATATTCATATGAGTGATGATGACGTCAAGAACAAGGGCCTGTTTAAGGGGGAATGAGCCTTATCCCACCACTTCGCGACTATAGCCTAATACTTTATCTGTTACAATGGCACCCGTGTTGCCTGCATCCACTACTGACCATGCAACATTTGCCGTCTCTGGTACGACATTGGCTTTTAATTCGTAAGGGATTCCAGCTTTGGCTGATGAATCATTGGCAAAAGTGAGTGCTGAAACTATGGCGCTTGTTTCTCCCGGGTCTAAGTATACAAAGGTGGTTGTGTTGCACCAGGGTTCTGAAAGCTCGTCCCATTCAGTTTGACCAAGAATTTGAACATCGTGTGACAAAACATGATTTTTGACATAAGCCACAGCAGAAGCACGGTCAAGAACAGTACACCTTAAAAAGAATACATATTCTCCTTTTCCAAATGTAATATTTCGAATATCCAGCAATCCGTTTTCCAATTGCTGTGTAAACAGGATTTCAATACTTTCTTCCTGGATAGTATGGGAGTTTGCATCGTGATGATATCTGACGCAGGTAACACTCTCCGGCATAAGGTTTTCTGAACTGTCAAATTGAACAGATAGATTGCTAACCTTTGTTGTATCGTATCTAACTTCCATAGAATACATCAGGTTAAAGACATTCTCCTCTGGGTTAATAACAATCCTATCGTCAGAGCTCTCAAAACCAATATATGCATCTGCTATGGCTCCTGTACAGTAAAGCAAACAGAGGATGGTTATTAATATGATAATCTGTCTCTTTGACATATACTTTCCCTCTCGTACATCGAAGTACCCAACTTAACGATCATTATCCTGCAAATACCATCACGAACATAGAAGGTTCCGGAGACGGATCCTTTTCCGGGCTGCCACATTTCCTGAGCTGTTTTGTCTGGACAGACAGACGATTCCGTCAGTAATCCTCATCATCCTCATATTCGGAGAGGTCTGTTTCGGAAACCGCATAGCAACAAGTGGCCAGAATGGCGTTTGTGTATTCGAGGGAGAAGGGCTGCGTTGGCTTCCGGTCATAATCGTACTCGTATTCTTCCTCGTCTTCGTCCTCATCATCCTCCGGTGACTCTTTTGCCGCTTTCTGTTCCTCTATCAGCTGCATGGCAGACCAGATGCCGCCGATGTCCTCGGAAAAGTTATCGCCCTTCCATTTGAGAACCGTGGCGTAGCGTTTGTCATAGGTGCCGTCGTATTTTTCAAATTGGATGACGTGCTCCCAGTTGTCTCCGAAATCATAGGTGTAAATCATTTTTCCAAGGGCATCATCAATGATGATTTTGTCCTCCGGGAGTCCCTCACCGTAGGAATCCAGGAAAGGGGAAACCTGTTCAATATACCCGCACACTGTCTCGAACCCATGCAGGTGATAACCGTCCCACCCGAAAACGGTCTGAATGATGTCGCTGAAGTCAGAAAACGTGATTTTGTCCGGAACGGCCACTCTGCGCCAGACGGGCGGTTTCGCGTAGCGAATATCAATGCGTACGATGTAAGCTCCCATAGGTTCTGCCACCTTTCATAGTGTTTTTGAAGATTTACTGTGAGATTGCAAAAGGGATATTTCTTTCGCGTGCATTGGCCGCAGACAGTCAGCCTGGCACGGGAAACAAATGCAGTGGGGAATTTTTCGTGCAGTTCGTTCATCCGGCGCGGGGGATCGGGGGAAAACGGTGAACCTGGGGCTGACAGGGCGGCCGGGGAGCTTTCGCTCAGATCCGGGAAGTAGTGTCAGGCAGGTGCCGGATCAGTTGACACCGATACGCAGTGAAATACAGAATTCATCGCGCGTATGATCGACCGGGGTGTAGATGACCCACCCGTGAAAATCGCTGAGGGGAATCAGGCCATGCCCGGATAAGTATTCCTGAAATGGATCCAGGACCCGGCGGCTGATCTGGTCAGGATCCTTCACATGCACAATGCCCTGAATACACTTGCACGGCGGCGTATACTCGATGGGTTCATCCATTTTTTCATTCATCCGCTGAAACGCTCCGCTCAGCAGCCCGATCCCCGTATCCACCGGACAGAACTGATCCGGCGGGAGATACAGCGCATTTCTCGAGATGCGGATCACCGAATAGGCATACGGCATCGTGTTCAGCCACCGCCGGAACACCGCCTGGACCTTTGGGTCATTCACGTGCTCAGATGACTGGTAAAAGAGGCGATAGGCCCCGACCATTCGTCCCTCTGTAATCGCCGTATCGGCCTGTGCACACCGGCGAAACGCATCCACATGCAGCTGGAGCCGGGCGATTTTCTGATACAGATCCTCAATCTCTGCCTCGATTTCCTGTTCCTTATGCAGCAGACTGGAGTAAATATCCCGACAGGAGACGGCATTGCCGGTGCCCGGCAGCTCGGAAAGCTCCATGCCGAATGCGTTGAGCTGCTTGATCTGCACAAGGCTCATCACATCTTTCTGTGAATACATCCGGTATCCGTTTTCCATTCGCTCCGGATCAACCAGGCCCTCCGAGTCGTAATACCTGAGCGCTGTCCGGTTGATCCCGGTCAGCTTTTCCAGTTCACCGATTGACAGTTTCATCCATACCTCCGGTTTTATCCGTCCTGAGCCATCCCGGGGGCAGTGTCCCGGCAGAGGTTCTCTCCCCGGTGATGGCTGAATTCCTGAAGGTGGACGGAAACTGAAACATTCGAGTCAACTATACCTTTGCCGGCCGGTCCATAAATTGCCCGGCAGATTCAGAGGCAAACAGACTCGCAGATTGATTATACCGTATTTTCGGTGAACTGGCCATATACCGGATTTGTTCAGACAGAGAATTCTCAGACTCAGAGTGCCGTTCCTGAGGCAGATGACCGGAATCCGGGAGGGAACTGTCTTTATTCGGCTCGGAAAATTTCAAAAAGAAGCTTGACTGTCAAGTCGGCTTTAGTCTTACACTCTGCCCAGGAAGCCCGGAGGAAACCGTTTCTCGGGTCGAACCCCTGGGAAAGGTGCTTCCCGGTGCCAATGGACGTCGGTCATTTCCACTTTGGAAGGAGGAATCTCTATGAAAAAGGGAATCTGTCTGATTCTCACGCTTATTCTGGCTCTTGCAATGCTTGTGACAGCCTGTGCGGAGCCTGCCACGTTTACCGGTACTGCCCGGGGCATGCAGGGCGATGTCGTGGTAAACGTCACCATCGATGGAGATAAAATTACAGCCATCGAATATGAAAAGTATCCGGAAACGGAAAACATCACCAAAGTTGCCCGGGATCGGATCCCCGCACAGATTATCGACCATCAGACGCTGTCGGTGGATACTGTAACCGGTGCAACCTTTGCCAGCTATGCCATCGTCAATGCGGTGAAGAATGCCGTGAAAGCCTCCGGGCTGGATGTCCCTGCCATGACTGCAGAACCGTACCATGAGCCGGCCGGACCGGACGAGGAATGGGAGACGGATGTTCTGGTTATGGGCGGCGGCGGTGCCGGTCTTGCTGCAGCCATTACGGCAGCAGAGGGCGGCGCATCCGTTATCCTGATCGAAAAGAGCAGCGTTTTCGGCGGCAACACCATGGTGGCCGGTGCCGCGTACAACGCCGTCGATCCGGATGCACAGTCCATTATGCTCCTGACCCGCTCGCAGAAAGACACCCTGGATGGGTATCTCGCCATTTCGCCGGATGATCCGGCCCTCAAATTTGACCAGTTCCCTGAGTGGAAGGACGTGCTGGAGCAGCTGAAGAAAGACATCCAGGACTTCTATGCTGCCAATGAAGGCAAAACAGCCGGCGTCGACATGCCCGGTTTTGACTCTGTTGCGCTTCATATGTGGCACTGTTACACCGGCGGCCTCCGCGAGATGCTGGATGGCTCCTATGTCGCGCCCAGGATTGAGCTGGCCAGAACCCTGGCTGAAAATGCACTCGATTCTTTCAAGTGGATGGACTCCATCGGCCTCAATGCTTCCTTCGGAAAGGAAGCGGCTTACGGCGGATATCCGGGACTGGGAACCGTTCTGGGCGCCATGTGGCCGAGAACCCACAGCTTTATGAGCGGTGCCGAGCGGATTCCTCAGCTCATCAAGGTGGCTGAGGAGAAGGGCGTGAAGCTCTACACAGAGACCCGCGGAACCGCGCTTCTGCAGGATGACACGGGCCGGGTCGTTGGTGCAACCGCTGAGACGGCCACCGGAACGAAGATTACGATTCACACGAAGAACGGTGTTGTTCTGGCCACCGGCGGTTACTGCGCCAATCCCGCCATGGTGAAGGAATATGACAACTACTGGGGCGACGACCTCACGGCCCATACCCTCAGCACAAACCTCGGCACCAACGAGGGCGACGGCATTGTTATGGCCACCGCCATCGGCGCGGATACATTCGGAATGGGCGTTGCCCAGATGATGCCCTCCTCCTCCCCGGTGAAGGGAACCATGACGGATGGCATCTGGGCAGATGCGGCAGAGCAGATCTGGATTGACGGAAACGGAGACCGTTTCGTCAACGAATATGCAGAGCGTGACGTTCTTGCCAAAGCCTCTCTGGCCCTTGACAAAGGCATTTTCTACATCATCTATGCAGGTCGCGGCGACATCAGCAAACCGGATCAGATGCTGACCGGAACACCGTATGATGCCCGCGTGGCCGGAATGGTTGAGGGCGGACATATCTGGTACGGCTCGACACTGAAAGAGCTGGCGGAGGCTTCCGCTACCGCGGCGGCCGGATGCACACCGGCGTTCACCGAGGAGAAGCTTCGCGAAACCATTGAGAAATACAATCAGTATGTGCTGAACCAGAAAGATGAAGACTTCGGCAAGGAAGTCCTGGCCGGTGCCATTGATCTGGCGGCGGTTGAAGCGGATCCGGACATGGGCATCTGCATCAGCCCGAGAAAAGCGTCTCTCCACCACACCATGGGCGGCATCTGCATTGATACCGATACCCGTGTACTGCGCCAGGACGGCACGGTCATCGAAGGCCTCTGGGCTGCCGGTGAGGTAACCGGCGGAATTCATGCCGGCAACCGGCTGGGCGGCAATGCCATTGCGGACATTTTTACATTCGGCCGCATCGCAGGACAGCAGGCAGCAGACGCAGCAAAGTAATCACGCTGTAACGAAACAGTAACGGAGGGCAGAAATTCCTGCCCTCCGTTAATCTTGTTTTGGCTTTCGGCGCCGAATCTGACAGGGGACGAGCCTGACAGTCCGGTGCAGACGTTGCCCTCTCCCGTTGGTGCATGTTCCACATCCGGATGGCACAGGTCTGGTTCGTGGGAACAGCCCCGGCCATTGGCTGAGTACCGGGGAAAAAGAACCCGGGGCAGACCGGTAGCCATGGCGTCAAAGGTCCTCAGGCGACACCTGGGATCGATTCAGCATTCAGCGAATGACAGCCGTTTATTCCGGTGTCACCGGTTGGCCAATGGTCTTCTCACTTTCTGTTTCAGATGCGGTCCGTTTGGATGCCTTGGCAGCTTTGAGCAAATCCGAGGTCATTTTCCGGAAGATCTCCTCGGTTTTTGACTCCAGTCCCCCAAGCAGTTCCTCAATCTCGGAGATGGTCGGAACCGGCTTTTCGTCTCCGCTATTTGGATTAAACGCAGCAAAATACTCGTGGATCACCTCCCTGAGCTGATCCGCCGCCTCGGATTGGATTTCTTCCTTAGATCGGACTTTTTTATGGGCCATATGTGTTCGCCTGTCGTGCGCACAGGCGCCTCCTTTCTGGTTGACAGCAAAACGAAAGCATGGGGGTAAATGCCCGGATACAATGACCTTAGGTGTCATTGTCCTCTCTGCCTTCGTCGGAGAGGGAGCTGCACCGGTTTGGGAAATCATGGTTTCTGCCAGTCATGCGGTGCCGAAGGCCAAAGCATCATGAAAACAGGTCCGGTGCGTCCGGAATCTCACTCAGCAGAACCTGCTCAAGGGGCGCCTCCCGGCCGACACAGACCGGAACGGAAACCGACTCCGTGACCGATTCCCCCAGGGTAAACTGGCCGGACAGGCGACAGATACAGGGCGTATCCGGCAGGGGAATCCGGATGAGTCTGTTTTCGGAAAGCAGGGCGGAAACCGGCAGGGTTTCCTCATAAAGCAGCAGGGGATTGGTCTCTTCGTCATGACCGGGCCGGGTGAGGCGGAGGAGGACAGATCCCTCCTGCCCGGCATATTCCTCTGTCAGGAAGACGCGCAGGGACACGGGCAGGGTGGACGAGGTGAAAAAGGCTCCCCGGAGCGGGGCCAGGCTGAGATGTACGGGGCGGAATACCTCGGCCAGGACCGCCAAAATTCCCGGATCATCCCATTCCGCGGCAGCACACAGGGCACCGGTGCCCAGCCCCTGGCGGACCAGTTCGGCATGCAGGCGGATGTGAAGGAGATGCAGCTTTGCCAGGTGGGTGGGCCTGACCATTGCCATTGCCCTGTGCCCGAAAACCTCTTCCAGCAGATCCGGAACGGCATGGGATTGAACCGGCCGCGGACTGAGCAGAAGGCCGCACAGCTGCCAGGCGGAGGCGGCACCGGAACAGAGCGTGGCGGGGGCGGGATCAAACCGGATGTTGGGATGAACCGCGTACTCGGGCGGCAAATGGGGCGCGTCAGGGGGCAGAATCAGGGGAATACCGGCCTCGGTGAGCGCCTCCACGCAGCCGCGGGAGAGGGGCAGGGCGGAAAAGAGGGCCGGTTTCCCGATTTCACGCAGCATCCGGACAAGGTCCGGCGGGTACAGGACCGCGTCCCCGGCGGGAACGGGCAGACCGGCGTCATGGCGTCGGGGGCCGGGCCCGGCCGGAAGCGTGAGGGTATCAAGCACATCGGAGCCGCGCATGAGCTGAAACCGGTAGTAAACGGTTTCACTTCGTTTCAGAGGCAGGGTAAAGGAAAAAGACCGGGTACCGGGCTCCGAAACGGCAAAGGATTCATCCGGCGGTGCTCCGTTCCCGTTCAGCTCGGTGACATGGATGCAGTACGTGCCGGCCAGGTACACATGGACCAGGCAGGTACAGGTGATCCTGGCCCGGTCCCGCCTGGCGGCGGTCAGCTGAATCCGGCCGCCGTCCACGGTGCGCAGGACAAAAAGATCACAGATGCCCGCCGGGCGGAAGGGTTCAAAGCGCAGTTCAAGCGTATTGCGCCGTTCCGGGGGCAGCTGTTCGGTCAGGTCCAGTTCTCTCTGGCAGGAAACCGGTTCCTGTGCACCGCTTTCCGGAAATGAACAGAAAGAGAGGAGGGGCGTACCATTCAGGGACAGGGTTCCCCGGCCCATCAGGGGCGGAACGGTGAGAAACGTGTGCTGCCCGGGGCGTACAGGGGGCAGGGGACAGGTGAGGGTCAGATCGCCTCCGGTCTCTCTGGGCAGGAGGCCGGGGGCGGAAAAGGGCCGGGTATCCCGGGAATCCTCCGGGAATCGGGAGGGCATTTCTTCCTCCCCTTCCCAGAGAGCGGAGAAGGACTGCAGTTCCTCCATCCCCGGCAGGGTAAAATCGGATGATCCCTGATCGGGCATCTGCCAGAGGCTGAGAGGGAGGAGTCTGCCGGTCACTTGGCGCCCGCCTCCTGACGGAGGACGCGGTCGGCCAGGAGCAGGGCGCAGATGGTTTTGGAATCTGTGATCTCGCCGTCGTCGATTTTCGCCAGGGCTTCACTGAGGGGGAGACGGGTAAGGTTCAGGAATTCATCCGCATCCGGATGGGTTTCGCCCTGACTGAGGCCGCGGGCCAGATAAATGAAGATTCGTTCGTTGCAGAAGCCGGGGGTGGTATGAATGCCGGAGAGCAGCAGCATTTCGGAGGCGGAGAGACCGGTTTCCTCCTGCAACTCGCGGATGGCGCAGTGCAGGGGCGGCTCCTCCGGGAAATCCAGTTTTCCGGCGGGAACCTCCAGCGTAATCTCGTCAATGGCGACACGGTGCTGCCTGACCAGCATGACGGTTCCGTCCTCAAAAACGGGAACGATGGCAGCCGCACCGTTATGAAGAACGATTTCACGGACGGCATCCATGCCGTTTGCGCAGTGGACCTGCCAGCGCTGGGCGTGGAGAATGACGCCTTTATAAATATCCTCAGAGGCAAAGGGCACTTCGCGAAGTTCGTTGTCGTTCATAACTGATACAGGACGGAGGGCATTATCCGTCCGATCTCCTTTCATGGATTATTCGGTCCATTATAGCTTTTTCCGGGGGAAAATCATAGAGACAATTTGGCCTTCTCCGGCGGCAAAATGCGGGGGAAATCGGCCGGGAACAGGGATAATTCGAATCGAATGTTTCGTTTATAGTTCGGGTATGGTTGACAGAGCCCGGATTGCGTTCTAAAATGTCCGGGACTTCTGGTTTCCCGAACAAAACGGAGAAGACAGCGGCGGTCAGGACTGCTTTGGGCAAAGACAGCACCGGTTTGCCAAATTGTGTGACATATCAAACATACGGTGCCGAAAGATAAAGCATCGATATAAGGCTTGGGCAAAGACAGCACCGGTTTGCCAAATTGTGTCACATATCAAACATACGGTGCCGAAAGATAAGGCATCGATATGTGGATTAGCCCGGTGCACAGCACCGGTATGTCATATGTCGCATTTCAATCACATGATGCTGAAAGATAAAACATCGTTACAAGGAGGAACAAGCTAGTGAGAAAGACCGGGTTTCAAAGGATACTCTGTGTTTTCCTTCTTCTGGCCGTGCTGGCATTTGCCGGCGTGGCGGAATCCTTCAATGCGCAGATTGTACTGAGGGATGCAGATGGAACCGAGGCTGGAACAATTGACCTGATTCCGGTGACAAACTCTGCAGGGGAGACCGGATACTGGTTTAATCTGTTCGGACTGGATGAACAGAGGGTACAGCTTCTGCAAAGCGGAAACAGCGTGATTCGTGCGTTTCGTCAGGATACCGGCGAACAGATGCCGGATGTACTGATTCCTGCCGATGCGGGGATGGCCGCTCTGTATGACGGAGAGAATGTCCACAGGAGCGATGTGGCAGATCCGCAGAATGAGGTACTGCATTTTCCGGTCCTTTCAAGTTACATGGATGCACCGGCGGATCAGTCAGCGCTGGATGGCCTGATGCAGTCCGTTGGCTTCACGGCGCCGGAACAGACGCAGACTCCGTACGAGCCGGAGGAGACGGAGGCGCCGTACGAGCCGGAGGAGACCGAGGCGCCGTATGTACCGGAGGTCACTGAGGCCCCGTACGTACCGGAGGAGACGGAGGTTCCGTATGTACCGGAGGAGACGGAGGTTCCGTATGTACCGGAGGAGACGGAAGTTCCGTATGTGCCGGAAGTGACCGAGGCCCCGTATGTACCGGAGGTGACGGAGGCTCCGGTGATCACGATTCCGCGGTATATGGTGCCTCAGCATGATGCTGTCGAGATGCGGCAGGAGGCCTGGGGGAATGTGATCGGGTACACCGGGCCTTCGGATGTGCTGACCGGGATCAGTTACATGCTGGATGCCGAGGGACAGGTCTGGTTTGGTGTTTATTCTGCAGTCAATGATTTCCAGGGATATGTAAACAGCGCCGAGGTCATGGCGCTGGAGGAGACGGAGGCCACGTACAGAATCCAGGCGATTCTGGAGGAAAAGGCGCAGGCCAATGCGCCGTCGCAGGGGCCTGAGGTGACGGAGGCCCCGGTGATTACGGTCCCGCCCTATATGGTGCCACAGTATGATTATGTCGAGATCCGGCAGGATCCCGAGGGGAATGTACTGGGGTATACCGGACCGACAGATGTGCTGACCGGACTCGGTTACGTACTGGATGCCGAAGGGCATGTCTGGTACAGTGTTCATTCCGTCGTGAGTGACATTCAGGGCGTTGTCAGCAGTGATGAAACGGCGCCCCTGGAGGAGA
>JAFUBF010000013.1 GCA_017460325.1 Clostridia bacterium
AAGCTTCCTGCAAGCTGTCCGGAAGATCCGCCTCCCCGATACTGATCTGTACGCAGTTGCGTCCGGGCTGATAGGACGGATTCTTCAGCAGCCGGACACCGGATGCGCTGCACATTTTCTGTGCCATGGCAAAGATCATGTTCTGGTTCACACTCTGAGCAATCCGGACCCGGTACCCGGTCTGGTTGCTGATCGACTGGATGTCCGCCTCTGCCCGTTTGCCCAATGCGGGCGACAGAAAGGCCAGTTCCATGAAACGCCCCCGGTGATCCGTCCGAAAGCTCTTTTTATAGGGAACCACCGGTTTCCCCGCAAACTGAAGGTCCACCAGGCGGGATGCCAGGTTCTGTTCCACCATCTCCGTGCC
Source organism: Clostridia bacterium (assembly GCA_017460325.1). Classification (GTDB taxonomy): domain Bacteria; phylum Bacillota; class Clostridia; order Christensenellales; family Aristaeellaceae; genus Ventricola. The sequence continues at coordinate 368 of JAFUBF010000013.1, forward strand.
CACAGGGGGCAGGTATTCCCCTTCCGGGTGCTCATTTCCCGCCGAGGCACCTCCGGCACCGGCCTGCCGGTCCCGGTCCGTGTCATTGATCCACAGCTGCCACCCCGTCTTTTTCCGGAACATGTCCCGCCTTGGATCATCCCCGGCCACAGTCCCCGGCAGATAGATCCGGTATGCCCGTCTGTCCGCAAAATACGAGTATTTCAGGATTCCCTCCGGAAAGAGTTCATTCAGGCAGTTATACGCCGCCTGATGGTTCATGGTATCCCGGAGCGTAAAACGCCACCCGGTTCGCTCAATGAGCTGTTCCTCGCACAGGCTGCGCATCTCCTGCTCAAAGGCATCCGGGAAATCCACAGTCAGTTCCGCCCGCTTTTCCTCAAGGTAGAAGCCGATTTTCCGGATTTCAACCCCCTGGAGGATTTCCCTCAGCACCGTCTCCACTTCCTGAGGGGTGCTTTCCCCTTTTCTGCGTTTTTCCAGCCGTTCCGCGTCACTGGTGGGACGGATCAGGAACATCCGCTTTCCGTCGCGAATGAAACATTCGCTCTCCAGCAGGAGATCCTGGAGCAGCTGCACTTTTTCTCCATCCTGCTCCGCCCCCTGCGTCCCGAACCAGATGTAGTAGATGTCCTCAATGGTAAAGGAGCGCATGGGATACCGGGCAAGAATCTCCTCCCGCAGTTTCACCAGTCCCTCCGGGTCCGGCATTTCCGCCCGGTTCAGGGTAAAATCCGGAAGGGTAATTTTCTGTTTCCGCCGGACGTGGATTTCGACCTCCACCGTCTCCCCGGCAATTGGCTCATAGACCCTTCGGCTGTATTCCTTTGAAAACTCCTCGCCAAGGGAATCAATGGCCGCTTGGTCTCCGTGAACCAGAAAGAGGTTTCTGGGAGCGGTCTTTTCCACAATGCCCATCAGCTCGGTCTTATCCGCATGGGCGGAAAGGCCCACCTGTTCAATCCGGCATCTGACCGGGACCGTTACCCCGTCCAGCGTCAGCCGCCGTTCCTCCCCGTCCGGCTGCTCCAGTGCACTGAGGAGCATCCGGCCCGGCGATTCCTCGTCCTGATAACCGGTAATGACAATGGCCGCATCCTCCCGTTGGGCCAGTGAGCGGGCATACAGCATACTGGGACCGCCGGTCAGCATGCCCGAGGAGGATACAAAGATCGCCGGTCCTTTTG
>JAFUBF010000126.1 GCA_017460325.1 Clostridia bacterium
ACTGGGGCAAAAAGCAGCCGGATGCCGTGAAAAAGCTGTCCGCCATCGGCCTCTGGTGCAATTTTGCCATCACGCTTTTTCTGTTCCTTCTGGTCAGTCTGTTCCCCACCGGTGCGCTCCGTCTGTTCACCGGCGATGCCGAAATCATCACCCAGGGCGTGGCCTATCTGAACATCATGCGGTTTTCCTACATGTGTTTCGGATTTACGGCCGTGATGCTTGGCACCATGCGCATCGCCGAGACCGTGAAAATCGCCCTTCAGGTTTCCGTCCTGTCCCTGATCATCAACGTGTCGATCAACTTTCTCCTGATTCCCGGACGGTTCGGTCTTCCGGAACTGGGCGTACGCGGTGCGGCCATTGGCACACTTACCGCGCGTGTGGTCGAATTCCTTCTGGTAGCCCATTACCTGTTCCACCGGGAAAAGAAACTTCGCATGAAGCCCAGGGACTGCCTGCATCTGGACCGGCAGATGTTCGCCGATTACCTCCGTGTCAGCCTTCCCGTCATTTTTGCCTCCATCCTCTGGGGCGTATCCAATGCGGTTCAGACCATGATACTGGGGCACATGGACCGAAGCGCCATTGCCGCCCAGTCCATCAGTGCAACCCTGTTTGCACTGCTCAAGGTGACCTCCATCGGGGCGGCCTCCGCCGCCAGCATCATCATCGGCAAAACCATCGGTGCCGGTGAGATGAATAAGGTGAAGGAATACACCCGTACCCTGCAGATCCTGTTCGTGATGAACGGGGTGGTCCTGGCACTTCTTTACACCGTTTTCCGCTTCCCGCTGCTGTCCCTTTACCGGATCTCGCCGGAAACCAGGGCCATGGCCACCGTCTTCATGAATATTCAGACCGTCGTCCTCTTCACCATGTCTTACCAGATGCCGGTAAACGCCGGCATCATCCGTGGTGGCGGTGATACCCGGTACATGATGCATCTGGACATCATCTCTCAGCTGATCATGTATCCCCTGGCTCTGGTTGGCGCTTTCCTGCTGCACTGGTCTCCCGTGGTCATCATGTTTATCGTCAATTCCGACCAGATCTTCAAGTGCATCCCGGCATTTATCCGGGTGAACAGTTACAAATGGGTCAGGGCGCTGACCCGGTCGTGATCTTTCCAATATCCGGTCTTCACCGGAAACAGGGTTTATCCCGGTCGATTCGAAGAAGCGAGTCAAAAAAAATGTTGCAAATCCATCCGTTTTCCATTATACTGACAACATTCAAAAAAACCGGAGGAAAATAAAATGAAGAAATTTGTTTCTGTTCTCTTGGCCCTGACGCTTCTTCTTACCTGTGCAGCCGCCATGGCCGACCTGACCTTTACAACCGGCGGAACGGCAGGAACCTACTACGCCTACGGCACGGTTCTGGCTCAGTACATTACCGCCAATACCGATGTCGCCGTGACGGCTATCCCCGGCAACGGCAGCGCCTCCAACATTGATCTTCTGGATCTTGGCGATGCGCAGCTTGCCCTGGTGCAGAACGATGTGGCCAATTACGCCTACAACGGAATTCGGTTCGAACAGTTTGAGGGTGCTGCAGTCGACAGCTTTACTGCTCTGGCGGCTCTCTACGATGAAACCGTTCAGCTGATCACCTGCAACCCGGAAATCAAGAGTGTTGCCGACCTCAAAGGCAAGAATGTTTCCGTCGGTTCCTCCGGTTCCGGAACATTCTTCAATGCCCTTGACTTCCTGGCCGCCTATGGAATGACGATTGATGACATCAACCCCCAGTATCTTTCTTTCGGTGATTCGGCGGAATCCCTCAAGGACGGCAAGATTGATGCGGCATTTGTCGTTGCCGGTGCACCGACCCCGGCCGTCGTTGACCTGTGCACCACCAAAGGCGCCTATCTGATCGGTCTTGACGATGAACACGTTGCCGCCCTTCAGGCCATCAGCTCCGCTTACGGCAAGAGCACCATTCCCGCCGGAACCTATGAGGGAATCAATGAGGATGTGGTCACCGTCGGCGTGAAGGCAACCATCATTGCCAATGAGCAGGTCACCGATGAGCAGGCTTACACCATCGTATCCACCATTTTCGAGAACAAAGCCGCCATTCTGGAGGCTCATGCAAAAGCAGCCGAGCTTGATTTCGAATATGCAAGCGTCTGCGGTCTGCCGTACCATGCGGGTGCCGCAAAGTACTTTGCCGAAAAAGGCTATACCGTGGAAACCAAGTGAGGAACAATCTTAAGGGCTGAAAAGGGGCTGCGAATTGCGCAGCCCTTTTCCGGATTATTTCTCATTCATGCCGGGACAGGGCCGGCCATCTCCGAAACAACTGACACTGAGTAAAGGGAGACGACGCATGATAGAAGAAAAAATGACAGTTGAGACGCACGAACCTGAAACAACGGCTGCCGCCGATGTGGAAGCGGTCATGAAAAAGTTCGATCGTGAAAGCAACATGCGGATATGGACAGGGGCTCCGAAACATGTCATCACCATTATCCTTGCCTGTTTTTCGCTTTTCTGCATTTACGTGACCCTTTTTGCCAACATGCTCGAACAGGCCAGAATGACCAGTTTTCTCGGTCTGGTGATTCTGATGGGATATCTGCTTTATCCCATCCGGCGAACCCACGTACGGGAAAACTACATTCCCTGGTATGATATTGTGCTGATGATTCTGGGCGCCAGCGCCTTTTTCTATTACGCCATCAATGCCAGTTCGATTCTCAACATGCGTCTCGCCGTTCGCATGCGGGACATCAAGTACACGATCATCGGCGTCATCGGAATCCTTGCCCTGATCGAGCTCTGCCGGCGCTGCGTCGGCATGCCGATTCTGGTTGTCGCCGGAGTCTTTATCGTCTATACGTTTCTGTCCACCAGTTACGCAAATCCCCTTCCCCGGGTCGTTTCGGAAATTTTCTACGGTGAGAACGGGATCATGTCCACGCCGGTCAATGTCTGTTCCAAGTACATCGTGGTCTTTATCATCTTCGGTGCATTTCTGGAGCGAAGCGGCGTGTCCGGCTTTTTCATCAATCTGGCCAATGCCCTTACCGGACGGTTCGCAGGCGGCCCCGCCAAAGTTGCCGTTATCTCCTCCGCGCTTTGCGGTATGGTTTCCGGTTCTTCGGTTGGTAACACCGTGACAACCGGCTCCATGACCATCCCCATGATGAAAAAGACCGGGTATCGGCCTGCCTTTGCCGGCGCTGTCGAAGCCGCCGCCTCCACCGGCGGTCAGATCATGCCGCCCATCATGGGCGCCGCCGCATTCCTGATGGCCGATTACCTGGGTGTCTCGTATTCAAGCATTATTGTCAAGGCCATTTTGCCCGCCGTACTCTATTTCATGGGCATCTTCATTGCGGTCCATCTTGAGGCAAAGCGTCTCCGGCTGAAGGGCATCCCCCGGGAGGAACTCCCCCGTTTCCGCGATCTGATTCAGGATGTTTATCTCCTTCTTCCCCTGGCCGTGCTGATCTATCTGGTCTGCTCAAACACCAGAACCATGCAGTTTTCCGCCGCCGTATCCATTCTTGTGGCCATTCTGGTAGGCTTTCTCGGAAACATCCTCGGTTATTTCCGTCTGAAAGACAGGGAAAAACGCGGCAGCTTTGCCCATGCCCTGCTGGGGAAAAACGGCGGGTTTAACGGGGAAAGCATTCTGGGTTCCCTTGAGGCCGGTGGCCGGTCCTGCGTGACCGTCGCCGTGGCCTGCGGCGTTGCCGGAATCATCTGCGGATGCATCACACTGACCGGCCTGGCCAGCAAGATGATCGCGGCTGTTGTGGCCGTCTCCGGTTCCTCTACGATTCTGGCCCTCCTCCTGACCATGATCTGCTGCATTATCCTTGGTATGGGCCTGCCCACCACCGCCACTTACTGCATCATGGCCAGCACCTGTGCCCCCATACTGATTCAGATGGGTATCCCCAAGATTGCCGCGCACTTCTTCGTCTTCTACTTTGGAATTGTGGCCGACATTACCCCGCCGGTTGCCCTTGCTGCCTATGCAGGCGCCGCCATTGCCAAGGCCAAGCCGATGGAAACCGGCGTAGTGGCCACCCGGCTGGCCATAGGCGCGTTCATCATTCCCTTTGTGTTTGCCTACAGTCCGAGTCTGCTCCTGATCGATACCGTCTGGACGGAGGTTATCCTGATTACCATCACGGCTGTCATCGGGATCTTCGGTGTGGCAGCCGGTCTCTCGGGTTATCTGTGGGGCGAAATGAACCCCCTTGAACGAATCATCTCGACCGTTGGCGGTCTGATGCTGATCATCCCCGGCGTCCTGACGGACATCGGCGGAATCGCACTCGTCGGCGGTATCTTTGCCTGGCAGTACCTGCGTCATCACAAGGACAAAGCAGTTGCCGGTTAACAGACTCATCCAAAAGAAGGCTCATCGCTGAGCCTTCTTTTTTCATCCGATCCGAACCGCTCCGGTTTGCTGCCATTCCTGTCAGGAATCGTCCGGTGTGGATCTCTCCCGACGCGTACCGGTGCTTACCGCTCTTTTCTTCGCTGCAAAAAGACCTGCCAGGCAAGAGACAGCAGTGCGTACAATATCACGGTTAACAGCAGAATACTGAACAGGTCACGCTCCATAAAGTCGCTTTTCAAGACAGTGCCCCGGATCAGGACATGCGCGGCCAGATAGGACAGCGGCAGAAAGAAGATCTGCCGGATTATCCGGCTTTTCGCATGGTTGCGAAATGCAAGCCAGAGGATTCCGGAAACAACGGCAAGTGCAACGGCCATGAACAGATAATACCCCAGGGCCAGCCTCGGCAGGTTTTTCCCTCCGCCGTTCCCCGGCTCACCCCAGAGGAGCTGCTGCTGTTCTCCCGCATCATACAAGAGGCGGTCCGGTACAGGGCGAAGGATCAGCTCGTTATAATCCCCTGTCTCTTTTTCCCTGGCTTTCGACGTCCAGCCCTGCAATACAACCGTCTCCGTCCCGTCATCCTCTCTGAACCTTGTCTCACGGATTCCGTTGATCCGGCCGTCCATCTGAACGACCAGCACTTCCGTCGTTCCGTCCTGTCCCTCATACGGTCTTTCCTCTGTTCCCTTCACCCGAACCAGTCCCTCTGTCCAGGGCATCGGTTTCCATTCATTCAGGTGATAGAAAACGGTGTAAACCGCCACAAATACGCAGAGTGCCGCAAGGACAACCGCATAAAGGCGTCGTTTCCGTATCTCGCCTTTCAGCGTCCTCAGCGGTTTGGCAGATTCAACTGTGCCGGTCACCTCTGTATCGATTTCACCCAGCTTCCGGCGGCATTCGCTGCAGCCCGCCAGATGCTCATCCACCATCTTTCTTGTTTCCTCTTCTGTCAGATTCTCCGCATACAGAGGAAGAAGATCCCGGACAATTGCGCAGGGCAGTTTCATATTCACACCTTCATTTCTTTTTTAAGTCTGGCCCGGGCACGGTGATATACGACGCAGGCCCAGTTTTCAGATTTCCCGAACAGTTCTCCAATATCGCGAAAACTCAGTTGTCCCAGGGTGCGCAGCGTAAACACCTCACGATACGGTTCCTCCAGTCGGTGAAGGAGCCGGTGGATACGCAGATATTCATCCTGCCGCATCATGGATTCCTCCGGGCTCAATGACGGGTCCGGAATATCGGCTGCCTCCTCCATGGGCTGTGCCTTCTTTTTCCGCATTTCGGAAATCCGGATGTTCTTTGCAATGGTGCAAAGCCAGCTTTTCACGCTGCATTCACCCCGAAACCGGTCCAGTGACCGCATCGCCTTAAAGAAGGTTTCCTGGGTGATTTCCTCTGCAATCTGTGCATCTCCGGAAAGGGGAAGCACGTACCGATAGACCGGATCAAAATACTGCCGGTAGATGTCATCAAACTGTTCCGGATCCATCGCCTATCCCTCCTTTCCTGCTGCCTTGGCTTTCGGCACCGTATGACTGTCTGGCAACCCGGTGCCGGGCACCGAGTCCTCTCTATTCACCCTGTTTGACGCACATCGGGCAGAAATCTTACAGCATTTCAGAAAATTACTCACGAAACACAGGCATGTCTTAAGGTTCACGTAAGGTTACCGGTTTATTCTTGAAATGAACCGGCTGAGTGTGCCGGTGCAGCAGAAAATTGAAAGGCGGTTTATCCCATGATGTTCAGAAAAGCTCTCCTCATTGCAGTAGCCGTGATGCTCCTTGCCGTATCCGCCGTGGCGGAAAACACGGTTGACCTCATCATGAACACCCGAACGACGCAGGCATTTTCCGATGAAGCCGTATCCGTGGATGGCCAGAAGGTGATCAATCAGGCCCGGCTGTCGACGGCCAGTGCCATCAATCAGCAGCCCTGGTTTTTTGTGGCCGTTACCAATCAGGAAGTGATGAAGGAGATCGCCTCCTCCGGGATGGGATTTGCACCTCCCGCCGGTACCCCCGGAAAGCCGGAAGGTGCCCCTCAGGACGGGAACGGTGCATCACCGGCTGCCCCGCCGGCCAGTAATGGCCCCAAAGCAGGTTTGGGCGATTCACCCGCCGCAATCCTCATTTACCGCAGCGATGCCAGCAAGTCACCCAACGCAGACTTTGACTGTGGTCTGGCCGCGCAGAACATGGTCATTGCCGCTTCGGCTCTGGGATACAGCGTGAAGATCATCTCTTCCCCGACCATGGCACTGAACGGTGAAAATCACGATGCACTCTGTGAAAAACTGGGCGTGGACACCTCCATGCAGGCCGTTGCCGTTCTGCTCCTGGGGCACGCAGACAGTTCGGTGGATGTCACAAGCCAGGCAACCACTCGTGAATCCTTTGAAACCAAGACCAACATTATCGAATAATCCATGCAAGCCAGGCCCCTGTCCGGTGGACAGGGGCCTGATTTCGTCGATTTTTTCAGATACCGTCCGCTTTTCGGAAAAAACTGGCCAGTATCGCCCCGGAAATATTGTGCCATACCGAGAAAATGGCTCCGGGAACCGCTGCCATTCCGAGAGTGGAAAACGCACTGTTTGCCAGAGAGGAGGCCAGTCCGGAGTTCTGCATTCCTATCTCAATGGACAATGCCCTCTTTTTGGCCACCGGCAGATGCAGCGCGACC
>JAFUBF010000127.1 GCA_017460325.1 Clostridia bacterium
GTATATCCCGCAAGAGCAAAACATGTGTGCGGACGTTCTTATACTTGTCCCGATGAACTTCCACAAAACGCTCATAGACATACTCTCCATGTTCAGCGTCATACTTGATGTCAAGGACATATTCCTTTCCGCTTTCAAGGAAAGAAATGCTTGCTTCCACAATAGCGCTCCCTGAGAAGATGTTGGGAACAATGCTGGGAGACTGGTTCAGCATGATTGCCTTCATCATGGCGATGGCGCGGACGAAATTTGTCTTACCAGTGTTGTTTGGCCCAAGAAGAACGGCTGTTTTCAGCGCATGCACACCGTCCACAGATGCTACATTGGATGGGAAACGGCTGTAATGCATGTTTGCCATCATTGAGAATTCGACTTCCTGATTGTATATCGTATAGTTGTTTAGCTTCAGATATAAAAGCATGGCAACAACCTCCTCCCTCAGAAGAGATTATACCACAGGAAAATCTTTTGTGCAAGAAATATGCATGAAAAATATTTGCTCCGATGAGGCCGCTATAGATAACCGTCACTTATTTCTTATTGGCCGGTTTTGGCATGTGCTCACAATGGCACTTGAACACAGCGTGCAGTTTCCGCAGTGTGCTGCGCCAGAATACTTCTTCGGTCATGTTCAGCACTACGGTCCCCACGTAATACAGCAGCACCCAGTCCACAGATTCCTGCACACCGGATGCCGCTGTATCGAATGAGTCCCATATGCAGGCATTCTTCAAAGAGCACGCTTCCGGTTTCCATACGGTGGAGCCGCACAAGGTCTGGGAGGAATACACCAAGGAATACTACCGCATGGACACCTATTATGGTAAAGTGCGCGTGTATGTCACAACGAGTGTGCAGGCAAAATTTACGATTGCTTTCATTGCATCCTGTATGCGGTACGAACTTCAGACGGTTGCAAAGGAGCTTAACAGATCGACAACAGAGATTATTCAGGATATGAACCAACTCTACATGACACGGTTTGGTGAAAGCTATGTTCCTGTACAAGGCCTGTTTGGCAGACAGGAATACGTCTTCAAATCGCTGGGGTCCTCGTCAGACATTCTTAAGGACATCGCAAAGGATGAAAACGACCGAATCGCAGGCAGAAAACCGACACCTCGACACAGAAAAACCGGTCCAAATCATAAAAAGGTAGTAGTGCTGGAAGATGCAAAGACAGAAATGCAGAATGATAAGAAGACGAACCGAAAAAAGAAAAGCAAGGGTGGAAAGAAGCCTGGTGTCAAACCTGGAACCAAAAGGTCATCGACCAACAAAGACGGTTCTGTGAGGAAGTCACCAGGAGTACCGAAGGGAACCAAACGCGGACTATTAAATAAGGATGGCAGTCCATGGAAAAAGCCGGGTCCCAAACCCAAAGTTGCCCAAATCGGTGAAGGATCCGAGCACGAATAGAAGGAATTATTTCGGGATTTTGGTACGAGTTAGTACCAAAATTCTGGAAGTTTATGATACAGGTAGCCTACTTCGCCTATAGGGATTACTATGTGAAGTTTGAAGAACTGGGGACGGGGGAAGGATTCGCTGATATTGTCTATTTCCCGAAGCAGGGGAAAGGTGTACCGATTCTGCTCGTTGAGCTGAAGTGGAATAAGGATGCAGATACAGCCATTCGGCAGATTAAGACGAAGGGGTATGCCGAAGGACTCAAGGACTATGGCACGGATACGCTGCTGGTCGGGATCTGCTATGATAAGGAGGGCAGGGAATATGAATGCCGGATAGAGAAATACAGTAAATCCTGACCGTTATCTGCTGTAATGTTTCCGGGAAAGTGGATTATTCAAACCGCCGAACCTGACAGGGGATGATACTTTCAGCGGTATCATTCCTCGTCAGGTTCGGCGGTTTTTCAGCACTTGTCTCCCGGGGAGTCGCTGAGATTGTTTCCGTCAAGCATCATTTCAATGATTTCCCTGTTGGTCTCGCGCATTCCCTCCCGGCCGAGACGCCCGATGTTTCTTACATTGGCATCCACGCCTTTGACAACCAGCCCGTCGCCCGCATAAAACTGCTGACCGTTCTTGTACATCTGGTAGCCAAAGATGCCGGCCTCAACGGCCAGGGAGATCTTGGCAGCGCAGGAGGGCTTGGCTCCGTCACACACCATTCCGGGCAGGATGGCCAGTGCATTGGCAATGGTGTGTGCAATGGTTTTAAGGTCCTCTCCCATCAGGAATGCGATTCCTGCACCGGCGCCGACGCCGGCACAGACAGCGCCGCAGAAGGCGGAGAGGGTGCCGATATACGTTTTCTGCTGGATGGCGATGAGATTGGCCAGTGCCAGGGAACGATAGAGCAGTTCATCGGAGGCGCCCATGTCACGGGCGTACAGGATGACCGGAACGGAAACGGTAATTCCCTGATTGCCGCTGCCGGAATTAATGACGACGGGCATGTTGCATCCGTACATGCGGGCATCTGAACCCGCTGCAGCCCATGCACGCGCCCGGATCTCAATGGGAGCATCCGCACCTCCGTGGAAGCGGAGCAGTGTTTTTCCGATATTGGCGCCGTACGGATTGCGCAGGCCTTCCTCGGCAATGGCCATGTTGCAGGCAATCTGACGGGACAGAACGGGAATGACATCTTTGGGGTCAAGGTTTTTGGCAAAATCGTAGATGTCAGCCACGTTCAGCAGCTGACGTTCGGGGCTCTGTGTCTCGGAATATTCCGACAGACTTTCGTACTGGATCTGGCCGTCCTTTTCAAGCAGGGTAATGTGTGTATGCGTATCGGTGATACGGACAGAGGCACTGTGTGCATCTTTTTGAACGGTAATGAGAATCTCGAAAACATGCTCGCTGTTCAGGTGCTCAACCTGAATATCCGCCGTTTCGAGATATTCCCGGATGAGGGGAAACTGGTCCGGGGTAACACCTGAGATGACCTCAAGTATACGGCTTGGATCGCCGGCGATGATGCCGGCGGCGGCCGCAGCTTCCAGTCCTTTCATTCCCCCGGTATTGGGAACGGTGACACTTTTGACATTCTTGATGATGCTGCCGCTGCAGCCGATATGAACGGAATCCGGAACATCACCAAGGAGTTCACGGGCTTTGGAGGCGGCATAGGCAATGGCAACCGGTTCCGTACACCCCATGGCAGGAACCAGTTCCTGCTGAAGGAGAGAGAGGTAGGCAATATAGCGGGGATCTTCTTTTTGCATAACAGTTTCTCCTGAATCATGTCCCAGGACAAGGCCTAACGCAGTCCTCAGTGGACGTAATGAATGACACAGATGCACCCCGGTGATGTGGAATGCCCGAATCCTGCCTTCAAAGGTCTCCCGTTTCCGGTACGAACGAACCGGAGGGCAGCTCCTGTCTGTCAGTCCCGCGGGCGGCGTGGGGAAAGCGGACCAATGCCGGGGATTTAACCGGGTGAGCAGGACCATTCTACCCCTAACTGGTCTGATGAGTCAATGATTTCCGGTCATGGATGGGCATGTGAAAAGGTCCGGTGTTCCAGTGGAACCCGGACCTTTTTTCGAAAGGTGATGATCAGAAGTTGTAAGATTTGCAGACAGGTGCGTTTTCAGCGGCAGACTTCTCGTCAAACCAGATCAGGTTGTTTTCGGTCTTTTTGTCGAAGAGCTGCATGAAGCGGGGCTGGACATTGAACGGGATGGTGTTGCCCATATGGACATCCACCTCAAGGCCCATGGTCTGCACGACCATGACGATGTGATCCCCGTCAAAGTCGGCGTGGAGGTTGACCTCGTCGCCCAGCATTTCGGAGACTTCGATTTTGGCACTCATGGGGCCTTCGCCGATGGTGATGTTGCCGGGGCGGATGCCGACGACGATGTCACAGGGCTGCTGATTGTTCTGCCGCAGGGCTTTCTGCTGGAACTCGGAGAGCTCGAAACGCGTGTTGTGCAGCTGGACAAAGTATGTGCCGTTTTCAAGGAGCAGCTTGCAGTGGTCGAAGAAGTTCATGACCGGCATGCCGATGAAGCCGGCAACGAAAAGGTTGACCGGTTTGTTGTAGAGGTCCTGAGGAGCACCAATCTGATTGACGAAGCCGTCTTTCATGATGACGATGCGGTCACCCAGCGTCATGGCCTCCGTCTGGTCGTGTGTGACGTACATGAAGGTGGTGTTGATGCGCTGACGCAGCTTGATGATCTCGGCACGCATCTGGTTGCGCAGTTTGGCATCCAGGTTGGACAGAGGTTCATCCATCAGGAAGACCTTGGGGTCGCGGACCATGGCCCGGCCAATGGCGACGCGCTGACGCTGACCGCCGGACAGTGCCTTCGGCTTCCGGTCCAGATACTGGGTGATACCGAGGATCTCGGCCACTTCCCGGACCTTCTTGTCGATGACGTCCTTTGTGGTCTTCTTCATCTTGAGGGCAAACGCCATGTTGTCGTATACCGTCATGTGCGGATACAGAGCGTAGTTCTGGAAAACCATGGCGATATCCCGATCCTTCGGGGCGATATCGTTGCAGAGTTTTCCGTCGATGTACAGTTCACCGCCGGAGATGTCCTCAAGACCGGCAACCATCCGCAGGGTGGTTGATTTGCCGCATCCGGAGGGGCCGACCAGAACGATGAACTCCTTGTCCTTGATGTGGAGATTCACATCATGGACCGCCGTGACATTACCACTGTAGACCTTTTTCATGTTTTTGATGACGACTTCAGACATACCTTTCGCCCTGACTGGAAGGACCACCCGACCAGCCTCACAGCCGTCTTAACCGACGGGCACTGCTCATACGACAGGTCTCCACGCTGCCGCACCGCGGGCACACGGAAAATGCTACCTCCTTTTGATGTACAGACGGCCATTTCTGTGGAGTGGACGCCTGCCATGTAATATAGTTAAGGGGATTCCACCCCAAAACACCGAGGGAATTACAGGCCGAATTTTCGCATTTCGGCCAGTGTGCGTTCCTCGCTTTCATCATGCTCGGAAAGAATCAGATTGGGATCATTCTCCTGTCCCTTTGCAACCGGATCACCGGCTGCATCCACCCGACCCAGGAAGGGACGAAACGCTTTCAGGTGGAAGGTGGAACAGTACATCGCGATAGCCCCGAATCCGAAAGAGGCCCAGAGGAAAGCGGTCAGCGGAAGAATCTGAAGATTGACGTAGGAAAGCGCCAGCGGGAAAATGTGGACGAAAAGCACCGGAATCAGATGAAGGGGACGGGTAAAGCTGAAATAGAGGGTGTTGGTCAGCTGCTGGCGGAGCGTTCCGTTAAACGCAGCAAGGACGGGGAAAA
>JAFUBF010000002.1 GCA_017460325.1 Clostridia bacterium
AGCACGTCCTGAATCGCTTCTTCGAGAGTGGGTTCATCGTCGCCCTGTACCGTCTCTTCGGAGGTCGGTTCAAGCACGTCCTGAATCGCTTCTTCGAGAGTGGGTTCATCGTCGCCCTGTACCGTCTCTTCGGAGGTCGGTTCAAGCACGTCCTGAATCGCTTCTTCGAGAGTGGGTTCATCGTCGCCCTGTACCGTCTCTTCAGAGGTGGGTTCATCGTCGTCCTGTGCCGTCTCTTCGAGAGTCGGTTCAGTGTCGGCCTGCACCTCCTCTTCGAGAGTGAATTCAGCGTCGTCCGGTACCTCATCTTCAGAGGTCGACTCAAGCACGTCCTGAATCGCAGCTTCGAGGGTCGACTCAAGTTCGTCCTGTACTGCCTCTTCGAGAGTCGACTTAAGCTCGTCCTGTACCGCCTCTTCGAGGGTCGACTCAAACTCGTCCTGAATCGCTTCCTCGAGGGATGACTCGAGCTCGTCCTCCACCGGAGTTTCGGGGGCGGGTTCAGCCTCGTTCTGTACCGGAACTTCGGGGGTCGGTTCAGCCTCGTTCTGTACGGACGCTTCGAGGTTCAATTCGGGATCGTTCTGTACCGGAGGTTCGAGGATCTGTTCAGACTCGTTTTGTACCGGCGCATTGGATTTCGGCTTACGGCCACGTCGTGCTGGTGTTTTCTTGGCGGCACTTTCATTTTTTTCTGCGGCAGTTCGTTTCTGACGGGTCGGCCTTAATTCTCCACCTTTGACGTCTGCTTTTCCGAGCAGCTTCTTCGTGGAGACATCCTTTCCGTCTTTCCAGATTCTGGTCCGTTCGTAGCAGTAATACGAACCGTCCGACTGCTTGACCCAAATCAGGCTAGTGGTGGGTTTTCCTGTTGCTGGTCGTGACATAATTGTTCCCTCCAGGTTTTTATTACTAACTCAAAGTATATAACGAAACGTTGTCCGGAATCAAGGAAAACATATAACTTTTTTCAGTCAAACCATCGAATGAGAACCGGAATTTATGGTTTCTTTTCGGTATCGGTGTCAAAGACGGATACTCAGGGGAAAAACGGTGGAAACACCAAATAGGATCTGTGAGTTACCCTTTTTCGGGTATTTATTGCAGGTGATTTCTGTGTGTTCACTGGATGAAACGTAATCCGGACAGACGCTGCATCTTTTTTTTCAAATGTGGGTTCCAGTTTGGACATGCCCCATCACATACGCGGATATGCCCCGGATTAATGCCTTGACAAAAGCATATAGCTCCATTATTATCCGGGTAAACCGAGTCGGACCAGGCAGTCAGATGGTATCTGTTTATGAGGGGTGTCGATGAGCAGCCCGGAGTGACAGAATACGGCGTGCAGTCTCTGCCTGTTTCAGTTTCGACGACGACTCATCTAACTTCAACATTTATCCGGAAGAAAAACACCATGCCAAAGATAAGTGACCCCAGAAGGAAGGATACGATCATCAGAATGCTCTTTACTTTCCTGATCGGCGCAGCTTTGTTTCTTCTTCTGATTATGTTACTCAGAGGCCTTATGAACGCGGTCAGTCGGGTCGATTTCATATCACAGCGCCTGGGACATGTATACAAACTACATTCAGGAAACAGAAGAATGGTGGAGCTGGTGGCTGACGGAGGATTACGGGAAACGTGCCCAGCAGGCTGCCTTCATCTATGAGACAGATGAGAGTTTCGCCAGCAGGGAGGACCTGCTCAACTATATTACAGAGACAGTGAGCGCGGAGCAGGTCCAGGTCCTCGATCAGGAAGAGTATAACCGTCTTGAGACGCAGAATACCGCGAACGGTGTCAGTACCTGCTCGACAGCGCTCAGCGACGGACGTCGGATGGTCCTTCACTTTCACAGCAGCCTGAAACAGGAACGCATGTCCTTCGTTAATGATGAGATGTATTTCCTGAGCCAGATTCAGGCCGGTCTCCCCGGGCCTGTCTGCATTCTCAACAATGACACGTTGACTATCTATCCGAAGGATGAAAAAAGAGGAGGCAATTCGAAATACCGTTAATGAGCTCCTGCGCAGCGGCAAATTGAATCCGACCGCTCAGAGGGAAGAGGCGAAGAACCTTGCCTCAGGCACGGGGAACGCTGGGAAATCCGGTACAAAGACACACTTCGTTTTGAAAGACGACTACCTGATTTATACCGCTGCCTATGCAGATAATAATGACTATGTCATCTGCGCAACGGAGCTTTCCTCCCTTTTCCGCTTTGCACGGAAGAGGAGCTGGAGCCTGTGGTTTCTCGTCTGCGCCATCATGGTCCTTTTGGGCGTATGTACGCATTGCCTTCAATTGCAACGAAAATGACAAGGAAATGCTGACCTATCAGGTACAGGAGGCCCTGATTGATCTGGTCTGCACGCTGAATAAAAAACCATTGGATTCCGAGGATCCGGAAGGGACGTCCTCTGATGATACGAAAAAGACTACTCCTGCCGGACAGGAACCCCGTTAGATAAATGCCCGGAAAGGACAGATTGGCGGAATCGTGATCACAACTGACGGGAGATCATTGTTTGAACCATTTGGGAAGAACCGGCTAAGTCATCGTAAGGAGGAATTTCAAATGAACGAATTGGAGCGCCAGAAACGGATTGCGACGGGTTATCTCTGGATGGATACGGAGGAGTATCTTGACCATCAGGCAAAAGTTAAGGACCTGATGTACGAATTCAATCACTCAAAACCCAGCGAGACTGAACGGCGTAAAGAACTGATGCATCAGATGTTTGCCAGCGTAGGCGAAAATGTCTGGATTAATCAGCCGCTCACGCTGGCAGTGGGATCCACCGTCACCATAGGGGAGGGAACCTACATCAACTCCGGTCTCACACTGATTGACGATTACCGTATCACGATTGGCAAAGGGTGTCTGTTTGGTACGAATGTGACCCTGTGCACGACCGGACATCCCATTGATCCGGAGGAGCGGGCCAAAGGCGGCATGTATTCGTTCCCGATTGTCATCGGAGATGGAGCCTGGATCGGTGCGGGAGCGATTATCCTGCCAGGCATTACCATCGGGAAATACGCGGTCATCGGTGCCGGCAGTGTGGTGACAAAGGATATCCCCGATTATACCGTTGCGGTTGGCAATCCCTGTAAACCGCTGAGGCGGATCAATGAACGGGATAAGGAGTATTACTGGAAGGATCGGCGTTTTGATGAGCAGCCGGAGAACTGATCGTGAAAACTGACAGGGTCAGGTGACGGCGGGAGAAGGGTCCCTCTTTTTGGGAGGCGTCCTCCCCGAACCCGGCTCCCGGTAATTCCATCTCGATGTGTTCGCTGAAAGAATATGACGGGCCATCCGTCGCAACTGTGCGACGGATGGCCCGTTTTTTTGAGATGATCTGATGCAGGGCAACTCTCTTTTCCGGGTAATGGCCCGTTCAGCAAACGGAAAGAACAACAGGGACAGGAGAGCAATGGCATCAGCGCTCCGGGTTCTGTTTTTCTCTTCCTGCGGCACGGAGGTTTTCCTCGGAATGCCGCTGCACATATTCGTAAGGAGTCATTCCTTTTATCTGTCTGAAACACCGGATAAAGTAACTCTGTGAACTGAAGGCCAGGATTTCACTGATCTGGGAAGCGGAATAGTCCGAATAACGGAGCATATTGCAGGCGGTGTCAATCCGGCGACGCAATACGTATTCCGCGATGGTGTTCCCGGTTTCCTTTTTGAATACCGTGGCAAGATAGGTGGGGTTCAGGGACACGTGATCGGCCAGATCCTGTATCCGGATGGCAACGTGCAGGTGTGCTTCGATGTAGTTGATGCACTGAACGACCGGTCTTGAAAACACCTTCTCTTTTTTCAGGTTTGCCATCCGGCCGGTAAAGTATCCGGTCATTTCCCTGTGCAGATCCAGGACCTCTTCAACAGACTGGCACAGGTCCATTTTTCGGATGTACAGGTCACTGGTGTTATAGGCCGTCTCCCCATCCAGACCGCCTTCAATGGCAAAGCGGGTCTGAAGCGTGATGTTTGCAATGAACAGATATTTGACGTTCCGCACCGGATCGGCGGACAGGCCGACAGGAAGCATGCGGCGCATCATCTGCTGACTTTCCTCTACGGCCGCCGGATCACCGGCCTGCATGAGCTGATACTGCTTCATTTCCTCTGCATATCCGTGATGCTGAAAATCATTCTCCCGGTTCACGTATGCCAGATAGGCGACCTGTCTGTCAGGATCCGGTATTTTCTTTCCCATTCATCTTCCTCCCATCTTCAGTGAAGATTTTACCATAATTCGAAGGATATTGCTATATCTGGCAATCCTCCTCTGATATACTGTGCAAGCAATCAGGGAGGAAGCTTCCTGAGAGACAACGAATTCGGACAGCAACTGCTGATTCAATAATGCCGATGAAAAAGGAGAAAACAAAAATGATGAACAATATGATGACGTACAACATGGCCAACATGATGGCTGAGGATACCGGAATGTTTAAGCTGAGGAACCCGGAGAACAGCGGAATGCGTGCCAGGGGATGGGTTGCCCGCCTGATTGACCGGATCCGCAACCGCTGATTTCCATTCCATCCTCCGGTACATCCGGCACCGGGGGAAGAGGAAAGACATCGGGCAGTTGTCAGGAAATCTGCCCGTACCTGGCCCAGGGGATCTGTTACGCTGAGGAAGTCCGACCGCATCAGGAGGTGCCGATCATGGAACACAACGGAAAAGTGCTTGACATGACACAGGGGAAACCGATGAGAAAGATTCTCGCTTTCGCCATCCCGCTGTTCATCGGAAATATCTTTCAGCAGGTGTATTCCATGGTGGACACCATGGTGGCCGGGTACTGTCTCGGAGACCGGGCGATTGCCGCCATCGGTGCAACAGCTGCACTGTACGGCCTGATTCTCAGCATTGCCTGGGGACTGAACAGCGGGTTTGCATTGGTTGCCACACAGTCTTTCGGTGCGCATAATGTGCAAAAGCTCCGGAAGGCAATCGGTGGCATGATGGTGCTGGATGGAGCCGTGACGGTCCTGCTGACCGCCTTGTCCCTTCTGTTCCTTCCGTCCCTGATGCGGCTCATGAATACACCGGAGAGCATCTTTGACCAGGCATACAGTTACATGGCGATTATCTGCGCGGGGATGATGGCAACCATTTGTTACAACATGTTTGCCGGGATCCTCCGTTCCTTCGGGAACAGCCGGACGCCCCTTTACTTCCTGATCTTTTCCAGTCTGCTGAACATCGCCCTGGATCTGCTCTTTGTGGCGGTACTTGGAATGGGGGTCGGCGGGGCTGCGCTGGCTACCGTTGCGGCACAGGCGGTTTCGGGAATAATGACCGGTGTGTATGTTTACCGGCATTACCGGGAGATGATGCCCCGCAAGGCGGATTTCCGGCCGGACCGGCAGATGCTTCGGGAGCTTCTCTCCACCGGTGCTGCCATGGCGTTCATGTACAGCGTGGTTGATCTGGGATCGGTGGCTTTCCAGGGCGCGAACAATGCACTGGGTGAAGTGGTGATCGCCTCGCATACCGCGGCCCGGCGGATCATCACGATTCTGATGCAGCCCATGAGTACCATCATGGATGCTTCCGGAACCTTTGTGGCCCAGAACTGGGGTGCACAGCAGAAAAAGCGCATTCGGGTTGCCCTGAAAGAGGTCATGGGGATGGAAATTGCGTGGGGGTTGTTTTCCTGCCTGGTGGTCTACCTGTTCGGAAGGGCAATGGTCCATTTCACGACCGGCACGGTCAGTGAAGAGATTCTGGGAAATGCGGTCATGAGTCTGCGGATTCATTTTCCGTTCTTTCCGGTTCTCGGTGTGCTGCTTGCACTGCGGGTCTCCATGCAGTCCATGGGGCAGAAAACGGCTCCCGTACTGTCCAGCGTCATTGAGCTGCTCATGAAAATACTGGCAGCTGTCTGGTTGATTCCGAAGTACGGATTTGTTGGAACCTGCGTTACGGAGCCCGTTACCTGGGTCCTGATGACCACCTTCCTGCTGGTTGTCTACGGGATAAAGACACGTAAGCTGCTGGCGGAAGATGAACCGGTTCAGTCCATGAACGTAACGTATTCCTGCATATGAGGAGGGGCAAAGCCTGCACCGGCTTGTCAGGCAGTGGTCACTGTCAGTCATACGGTGCCGAAAACCAAAGAAAGAATGAAGGAGGAGCATGGGATGACAGAACTGGAGAAAATGAAGGCCGGTCTTGAATACTGTTATGACGATGATGAAGTGGACGCCCTGAAAGAAAAGGCGATCATCTGGTGTCAGAAATACAATGCACTTGATCCGCTGGATTTTCAGGCACAGCGTGCCGTCCTCAAAGAGAATCTTGGAAGCATGGGCGAAAAAGTCTGGATCGCCAAAACCTTCAACTGTGACAACGGAAAGAATATCCATATCGGCAGCAATTTCACGGGCAACTACAACATCACCATGCTGGACATCCGGGAAATTACGATCGGCGACAATGTGATGATCGGGCCGAACACCCTGATCACAACCGTCGGCCATCCGCTCTCGCCCATGGGCCGCAGGCGGCATCTTGGAATTGCCAAACCCGTCACCATCGGGAATGATGTCTGGGTCGGCGGGAACGTGACGATCCTGCCCGGTATTACCATCGGCAATAATGTTGTGGTAGCGGCGGGTGCCGTGGTCACAAAGGACGTGCCGGATAACTGTGTGGTTGGCGGAGTTCCCGCCAGGAAGATCCGGGAGATTGAAAATGATGTGGACATGGGGGAGGACTGATCCGGACATGCCCGCAACAGATCACGGAGAGAGGAAACGTTGCCCTGACCGGCCAATGACAGCAGGATGCAGGGGGAAAGGAATCTCCGTGTTACACGGTAATCTCGATCTGATTTCCCTCGATATCCACGATACAGGATTCATAGTACCCATCACCAGTGGTTCGCGGACCACTGGTGATTTTATATCCGGCGTTTTTAAGACGTTCCGTGAGGGAATCGACTTTTTCCCGGCTTCCCACGGAGAATGCGATATGTGCGTATCCTGTGTGAAGGACCGTCTTTTCCGGCGGATTCACCTCAGGTTTGTTCATGATTTCAAGACGGCATCCGTCATCAAAGCAGATGAAATACGAGCGGAAACCGGTTTTCCGGTTATGGTAACCGCTGTTGGATGTACCGCCAAAGAAGGTCACAAAGAAATCCCGGGCCCTTTCAAGGTCACAGACATACAGGGCCACATGTTCAATTTTCATACAAGCTCGCTTTCCGGCTGAAGGCCATCCTCTTGC
Source organism: Clostridia bacterium (assembly GCA_017460325.1). Taxonomy (GTDB): domain Bacteria; phylum Bacillota; class Clostridia; order Christensenellales; family Aristaeellaceae; genus Ventricola. The sequence goes on from JAFUBF010000002.1 coordinate 7,262, forward strand.
GACAGGCACTTCCCAGCCTGATGATATTGAGAAGTCTGAGGGTCAGGCATCAGAGAGGGGAACATCGTATCAGGGAATCGTTTCTTTTGATCGAGCAGTAAACTCCCGGACCTCCTGTTCCCGGGAACAGGAGGAAGCAACATTCCTCCGGTCACCCGGTCAGCGGACTCTGTATTTTTGCTCCAGTGTCTGGAACCACTTCAGGTACTTTTTCTCTTGAGTTTTCATGCAGCAGCACCAGAAGGACATGGTGGCAGAGGGATCTGAGATTGGGATGCTGATCCGTCCGTTGTCCTGACCGAAAACGCGAAGACTGAGGTCTGTGACAAAGGCCGGCAGGCTGGAGGATCGGGTGATCTCCCTCAGCGATGCACGATCCGGCTGGAGGATGAATCGGGAATGCGGCATGCCCTGCCGATGAATCCCATCCCAGATACCGACCTCCGAATAGACCAGGAACGTTTCACCGTCCATTTCTGCGAAGGAGAGGGTCTTTCTGTCCGCCAGCGGATGATCCTTCGGCAGGCTGAAGCAAAGGCTTTCCGTCCCACAGAAATGACAGCTGATCTCCGGATCCTCCGTCTCACGGTTCAGGATGATCTGCTGATACGTTCCCTGCTTCAGTCCTGCAATCAGCGTTGTTTCTTCCCGGATTTCCGTGGAGATGGTCTGGTCCGGATACAGGGAGGAGAGCATCGGTGGCAGTTCATACAGCGGACCGGGTGCGCAGGAGCCCAGCAGGATTGTCCTTCTGCTGCGTTCCAGAGCGCGGATGCGGGTTACCATTTCCGCCTGACTGTCCAGAATACGGCGGGCATACTGGGCCGCAAGCCGGCCATACTCATTCAGTTCCAGACGGTTGCCTTTGTGCTCAAACAGGGGGACACCGACGGTTTCCTCCAGCTTTTTCATCGCGCGGCTCATTGAAGGCTGGGTGATATGCAGTTGCTCGGATGCCGCGACCAGAGTTCCGCACTCTGCAACAGCAGCCAGTTGTTCAAACAGGTACATTTCAATCATGACGATCACTTCCTGATTAAGTATGCATTTCATCTATAGCAGTATTCTCATCCGGCACTGTACTTTCCTGCTTTTGAGCATTACAATACGGGTGTCAGCAGGAATACTGCAGGACAAACAGGTGAATCGGACAGGTTGTGTCTGACAGAACTGAACAGCCGAAAACCGGCTGCTTACAAACAGGAGGAAATAAAAAATGATTAATCAGATGAATTCAAATATGGCGACCATGCTGGCGGAAGATGTGTATGCGCCCGAACTGCGAAATCCGAAAACCAGCGGAATGCGGAATAACCGGAAAAGCCTCGTTGTACGTATTGTGAACGGACTGAACCGTCTGCTGGGACAAAAGCTGTAAAAAAGAAAGGCTGAAACGGAACACGGGATGATCTGCTCACAGAGGAAGCAGAGGACAGGTTACATATCCAAACCCCCTGACCGTATATCGGGTCGCAGCGGGAAGGATTTGATTCCGTACCGAAACAGACCGAAGCAGCAGGGAGAGAAACATGTTGAGGACAATACAGAATCTGATTGAGCCCAGACAGCAGATCAGCGAGGATCGGAAGATGTTCAGCAATGCCATGCTGAAGGCCATGATTGTGCCGCTTCTTATCGAACAGCTGCTGCAGATGATCGTCGGTCTGGCGGATACGATGATGGTCAGTCATGCCGGGGAGGCGGTCGTGGCCGGGGTTGGCCTGGATACGATGATCTACACGATCTTCATCTATCTCTTCACCGCCATCTCTGCCGGCGGCTCGGTTGTTGTGGCGCAGTATATCGGCAGCGGGGACCGGGAAAAGGGCAACCTTGCCGCCTCCCAGGTCTTTTATCTGGCCGGGGTGCTTTCTCTGGTTTGCATGGCTCTGATGCTCTTTTTCGGCGCCGGACTGCTCCACCTGATGTATCCGAGCACGGAACCGGCGACCATGGCAGCCTGTGAAACGTATATGTGGATCGTTTCCCTGTCTTTTCCGGCCAACGCGATCTACAACGCCGGCGCTGCCCTGTACCGCACAATGGGCAGGACTTCCGAAACCATGAAGGTGTCCCTTGCTGCCAACATCGTCAACGTCATCGGGAATGCCATCGGTATATTCGTCCTGCACGCCGGCGCCGCCGGTGTTGCCTGGCCGACCACGTTCTCCTGGTACGTGGCGGCAGTGGTTATGACTTGGCTGTGCTTCCGGAAAAATCAGGAAGTCCGGATCGAATGGAAACAGATGCTGCGACTGAACGGCAGTATGGCAAAGCGCATTCTGGGTGTTGCAATCCCGAATTCAGTGGAAAACACCCTCTTCCAGGCCGCAAAGGTAGTGCTTGGGATGCTGGTGGCCACCTTCGGAACTTCTCAGATTGCTGCAAACACCACCGGCCAGACCTTCTGGTCTCTGGCTGCCTGCATGGGCATCTCCATGGGGACGGTATTTATCACGGTAATCGGTCGGTGTGTCGGTGCAAACGACATGGAAGCGGCGGAGTGGTATATGCGCAAGCTCACCCGGCTCTCCATTGTCCTGGCGGTGGTCTGGAATGTGATCGTGATGCTGCTGACGCCCCTGTTGCTGCCGCTGTATGACCTGGGCGCAGACACGAAGCGCCTGATCCTGATCATTGTTGCGATCCACAATCTGTTTTCAGCAACGGTACAACCTTTTTCCGGTCCTTTGTCCTCAGGCCTGCGGGCCGCGGGGGATGTCAGATTCACCATGTGGGCATCCATCTTTGCAACTGTGGTCTGCCGGACGCTGCTGTCCTATCTCCTCGCACTGTGGATGGGAATGGGCGTGATCGGTATCGCACTGGCCATGGTTCTGGACTGGTGCATCAAAGGCGCACTGGATATCTGGCGCTTCCAAAGCGGAAAATGGAAAAACAGAAAAGTGATCTGAAGAGGACCGGGGCAAAACGGGTGGACAAATGCATTGCCTTCATTTGGTGATTACGAGGATGCGTATATACTCTGGGCGGGTTAGAGGTTATGGGGGTTATTCAAGGATCATACTGGCGATGAGTCCCTTTCCAGCCTTTGTTCGGGCAGCCGGGGCGTCTTCCTCTTCACTCCACCCTGAGAAGCAGAAACACCACGGTAACCAGACTAACGGTTGGAGTTGTTCATTGCAGACAGGATTTTGCAATACAATGCCCGTCAAGGCTGCATTTCCGGCATGAGGGATCTGATGTCACCCGTCCAGGACACGGAAACCTCGTGACAGGACAGTCCTCCGTTCCGGGTCGTTTTCCCGTCGAAAGTTACAAGAACCATAAGGATAATAGCCCATACTCCGGGAAAATTCAAGGAGGATGGGCTTTTTGTGTATGACTGTGGAGGCCCCGTGATGTTTTTCATTCAGATCGTATCCGCCGCGATTTCCGTCCCTTTCTGAGTTGCCTGATTCCGGCCGTCTTGACAAGGAGTGGAAAGAGGGGTATGATATCTCCTGAATATATCAAATTGATATATTTCGAAAGGAGATGGACTGCCATGAGGAGACAGAAAGTCAGAAGAATCGTCCTCTTTATCTCGTTTCTCCTGTTTCCGGTGACGATCTGGTACTTTTCCCCGTATCTGATTATCCGGGCGGCGTCTGAGCATATTGTGAACGGGAGCTGCATTGTTTTTCTGATCATGCTGATTGCATCCCTGTTTCTTGGAAGGGTCTGGTGCGGCTGGCTCTGTCCGGCCGGCGGGATGCAGGAATGTCTGTTCCGGTGCAATGACAAACCGGCGAAACAGGGAGGACGGAACAACATCAAGTATGTGATCTTTGCACTGTGGATTATTTCGGTGATTGCGGCCTTCCTTTCCGGCAGGAAAAAGGTCACGACGGATTTCTTCTACATGACCGATCACGGGATATCTGTATCGGAAATATCCGACTATGTCATCTACTACGGTGTTTTGCTGATTCTGATCCTGCCTGCTCTGATTCACGGCAGACGGGGAGCCTGTCACTATCTTTGCTGGATGGCCCCGTTCATGGTAATCGGGAGCCGGATCGGACGCGTTCTGCACCTGCCGCAGCTGCACATTGAGGCGGAAAAAGAACGTTGTGTGTCCTGCGGGAAATGCAATCAGGTGTGCCCGATGGGGCTGGATGTCCGTACCATGACGGAAAAGGGAACCCATGCGAAGTGCACGGAATGTATCCAGTGCGGCGCCTGTGTGGATGAGTGTCCCGGAAAGGCACTGAAAAACCGGATGAACTGGAGGCAGTAAAGGAATGTCCAAAAGCAGAAGGATTGATATGGTGATCCTGGGGCTGCTTGCCCATGAGGACATGACGGGATATGACATCAAGAAAAGAATCGACAACGAGATCAGCTTTTTCTGGAAGGGCAGTTTCGGAAGCATTTACCCGGCACTCAGCGAGCTGCTGAAGGCCGGGCAGATCGAGAAAATCGGAGAGGCGGCCACCGGCGGACGGGAGAAGATTCTGTACCGGGTCACCGAAGAGGGACGCACTGCCCTGAAAATCTGGCTGGAGGATACAAGGGCAGTCAATGACCTCAAGTATGAAACCCTTGTGAAACTGTTTTTCGGCGGATCGGCCGGAAGAGAAGTCGCTTTACGGAATATAGAGAGTTTTGAAAAGCAGATCCGGAGGGATCTTGCCACCCTGAAAATGTATCAGGGAAACCTGGAACCGGTGCTGGGGGAGGAGGACCATCTTTATTTCTACCTGACGGTTCTTTTCGGAATCGAAACATACGAGGCATATCTCAGATGGTGCACAAAGGCCAGGAACATGTTACAGATGGACGCGGCGCATCCGAAGGAGGCGGAAAAATGATGAAGGATGAAGACGGAACAGACGTGATCATCAGGCCGGTTTTGATGGAGGATTACGATGAAATTTATGCGCTGTGGAATCGCACGGAACAGTCCCGGCGTGCACTGAACCCGGTGGATGATTCCCGGGAAGGTATTGAAAGGTACCTGAAGAGGAATCCGACCACCTGTTTTCTGGCAGTCCGGGACAGTGCCGGGAACCGAAAGACCGTCGGCGTCATCCTGACCGGCCACGACGGCAGGCGTGGACTTATTCACCACCTGTGTGTTGATCCGGACTGCCGTCGACAGGGGATTGCCCGGATGCTGGTCCACAGGGCAGAGGAGGCGCTCCGCCTGGAGGGGATCACCAAGGTGTTCGGACTGGTGTTCAAAGACAACGAGGCAGGAAACGCGTTCTGGGAAGAACAGGGGTATTCGCTTCGGACGAATCTGAACTACCGCAACAAAAGCCTGAACGAGAATGTCCCGAAAGGGGAATGAGTGGCGGGAGACGGCTTCGGTTCAGCGAAGGGCTTTGAGAACCGAAACGCGGGCCTGTACGCTTTCCTGAAACTGAGCCTCTGTCAGGGATGGGTCCTGGGTTTCCTGCCAGATTGGGCAGGGAAGCAGATCACAGGATGCGCAGGTGGCATAGCGGTGTCTGCTGACACAGCACCCGTAAATGGAGCAGGGTTTTCCTTTTGGTGCGTGAAACACTTTCCCGCATGCCTGGTTGCAGCCGGCACAGGAGTTTCCGTGCAGCGGACAGGCAGAACAGTCTGTCCCGCAGACGGACAAACCCCAAATGTTGCGCTGCATTGATTTGCTGAAACCGTTCAGCACCAGCCGGTAGGAACGGTCCAGCCAGGTTTTCAGCAGTTCGTCGGGGATTTCTCCGTCGGCCTTTACGGAGTTCCAGTGCTGTTTGTTGCTGTAGTATCCGGGGATGATGTCCGGATACTGACGCCGCATCAGCTCACCTTCCTGCGGTTCCAGTTTCAGATTGATGTAGAAGGGCTGATTCTGATCATCCAGCAGGATGGCTGCGAACATCTTCCCGCCGATGTGATACCGGATCCAGTTCCATTCCGGTTGCAGATCCTTGGTGACGCTGCGTTTGGCCATCAGGTAATCGTCTATCCATGGGTATTTCACGGGTCATCTCCCCTTTCTTTCGTTACCGGCATTATCTCACGGTTGTACGGAAAAAGCGAGTTCACTTTGGCGAAAGTTTCAACCCAACTACAAAACCCCGGGAATCCGACCGGATGCGGTGCGGATTCCCGGGGTTTTGTGTATTGTCCGGGGTGAGGTTCGGTCAGACGCCGCTGTAAGCGGAAAAGCCGCCGTCAATGGGGATGGTTACGCCGGTGATGAAGCTGGCGGCCTCGTTGTTGAGCAGGAACAGCACGGCCCCGGAGAGCTCCTTTTCGCTGTCACCGAAGCGGCCCATCGGGGTAGCGGCCAGGATCTTGCCCGTGCGGGCAGTGGGTGTTCCATCCGGATTGAAAAGGAGCGCCGCATTCTGCTTGGTGGAGAAAAAACCGGGGGCGATGGCGTTGACCCGAATGCCCACGTGGCTGAAATGGACGGCCAGCCACTGTGTGAAATTGGTGATGGCGGCCTTGGCGCCGGAATAAGCGGGAATCTTGGTCAGCGGCGTAAAGGCGTTCATACTGGAGATGTTCAGGATATTGCAGCCCTCACGTCCCACCATCTGCCGGGCAAAGGCCTGGGTGGGCAGCAGCGTCCCGATGAAGTTCAGGTTGAACACGAATTCCACGCCGCTCTTGTCCAGATCGAAGAAGGACTTGGTATCGGCCTCCATGTCACCGATCTCAAAGTATTCCTTATCCGTGGTGGCACGGGGATTATTGCCGCCAGCACCGTTGAGCAGGATGTCGCAGGGGCCGAGGTCAGCCATGACCTGATCGGCGACCTGAAAGCAGATGTCCCTGTCCAGTACGTTGCAGCTGTACGCTTTGGCGATGCCGCCCTCCGCAACGATTTCCGCGGCGAACTGACTGGCGCTTTCAAAGTTCAAATCCAGCAGAGCCACCTTTGCGCCGGCACGGGCCAGCACCTTTGCAAAATAGGAACAAAGCACGCCGCCTGCGCCGGTCACAACGGCCACTTTATTGGTCAGATCGGTATTCAGTACATTCTTCTGCATCTTATTTTCCTCCTCTGCTCTCCTTGCCGATGGCTTCCCACAGTCCGTTGATGTATGCCGCACCCAACGCCCGGTCATACAGGCCGTAACCCGGCCGGCCTTTTTCATCCCAGATCATGCGGCCATGGTCGGGACGGATATAGGTATCCGGGCAGGTATCGTAAATGGCCTTCATGATTTCATACAGGTCCAGATCGCCGGTACTGGAAAGGTGTGCGGCCTCGCGAAAATGATGGTGCCCCAGGTACTTGACATTCCGCACATGCATCGCCCCGATGCGGTCCATTTCACCGAAGTGGCGGATGATGGCGGGAATGTCATTATCGGGACTGCTGCCCAGGGAACCGGTGCACAGGCACAGGGTGTTGGCGGGGCTGTCATGCAGCTTCACCATTGTGTCAAAGTCGTCCTGGCTGTGGGTGATGCGGGGCAGTCCGAAAATGGGCCAGGCGGGGTCATCGGGATGGCAGGCCATACGCACGCCCACTTCCTCGCAGACGGGGATGACGGCATCCAGGAAATACTTGAAATTCCTGCGCAAATCGTCCGGCCCGATGTGCTCATACTGCTTCAGGGTGGTCTCAAGAAGCGCCAGCCGTTCCGGCTCCCAGCCCGGCAGGGTGAAACCGTGGCTGTCCTCGGCGGTCTTGCGCACGATTTCCAGGGGACCCATTTCGCCCAGGTCTTTTTCATCAAAGTACAGGCTGTTGCTGCCGTCCTCCGGGATGATCCGGGCCAGATCGGTGCGCAGCCAGTCGAATACCGGCATGAAGTTGTAAACGATTACTTTGACACCGTGCTTTGCCAGCATCCGGATGGTGGAAATGTAATTGGCGATGTACTGTTCACGGCTGGGGAGGCCCATCTTGATGTCCTCGTGGACATTGACGGATTCGATCACTTCGATTTCCAGCCCTGCGTCATTTACCTCTTTTTTGAGGGCCACGAACTCCTCCTCGGGCCAGTCCAGCCCTACGGGCTTGTCAAGCAACCCCATGAGGCCCGTCATGCCGGGAATCTGCTTCACGTATCTGAGGGGAATGGGGTCGATGGTGCTGCCATACCAGCGGAAGGTCATTTTCATGGAAGTGTCTCCTTATCCCAGCATTGCTTTCAGCTGGTCGTAGTATTTCTTTTCCTGGATCGCATCGTATTTTCCTGCCAGGAACAGGGGCAGGATTTCCTTCCGGAATCGTTGCCAGCTGGCGGCCTCATCCCCCGGCATAATGGGGTAGAACAGGGCGCCGGCCTCGTGTGCGCACTGGCCGTCACTGTCAGTATCGCCCAGCATCAGGGCGGTAACCGGCGAATGACATGTGGCCATGGCCTTTTGCAGCTGGGCAGTCTTGCTGCCATCATCCTGGCTCATCAGCAGATCGACACAGGGGGTCAGTCCGCCGGCCGCCCAGTCCTTTTCCAGTCCGACCCTGGCGGCGGAGGAAACCACCGCCACAGTGGCGGTTTTGCATGCCTCGGCCAGAGATTCCCGGACACCGGGAAAGGGCTGTAATCCATCGCAGGCCCGGGCAAACAAGGTGTCTGCCCGGTCAGACCATGCCAGCACCTTCTCCAGTTCCCCGGAGGGATGGGCGGACAGCCAGGCTTTCAGGGTAACCGGAGAATACCGGCTCTCGCCCGCCAGATAAGCCCGAAGAGCGGTCAGATCCGGCAGGCCTGCGGCATCCGGGCATTCCTTTTTCAGCCGGTCAAACACTTCCAGCAGGCCGGGATAGCGGTTGATGCCCCGCAGGGAGGAAAACAGGTTGACCGTTTTTTCGATCCGAATGAATGCTTCAGCAGTCGACTGGTCCATGGGCCAGATCTCAAGCGCCGCAGGGATGAAGGCATCCAGGTGCTTGATGTTCATGCTGTCGAAAGCGGTTCCGTCGGAATCGATGCCGATCAGAAAATGAGATGGGTGCATGGAATCCCTCCTTAGGTTTTTCTGAGAGTACTTTACCGCATCCGGGGAGCCTCCCGTTAGAAAAAAATCTGTCAAAATAGCAAACAGGCGCCGGGAATTTGCTCCCGGCGCCAATGGGCGTTCCGGCGTGCGGTGCTCTGTTTAGATGGTGTGTCTTTTCCGGAAAGCGGTGGGTGTCTCGCCATACTCTTTTTTGAACAGCTTTACGAAATAATTGGGGTCGTTAATGCCTACTGCCGCACTCACACTGCTGACCGTCAGGCTTCCGTTTGCTAGCAGATCAGCGGCCTTTTTCATGCGGACCTGCCCCAGGTAGGCATTGGGCGTGATACCTGTTTCCTTTTTAAAGGAAGCGATCAGGTGATCGGCGGATACGCTGAACTCGGCAGACAGGTTTTCAATGCTGATTTCTTTGTTATATTCGTGCTCCAGATAATACAGGGTATTCTGCACCAGAGCGCTGTACTGTTTTTCCCTGGCCTCCCGAATAGCTTTGCACATATTCCGGACCAGGTGCTCCTTGGCCAGCAGGACGGCCTGCTCATCCCGTGCCGCTGTAACTTCGAGGGCATTCTGGGTGGTAATCTGGTCGATTACCAGGGCGGGCAGGCCCGTCATAATGGCTGCATGGCGAACGGTGGTGCGGAGAATGGCGGCGCCTGTTTTTTTCTTCTCCAGGGTGTTATCGGCCCGCTTCAGGTAGGATACATCCTGCTCAACAATATGCAGCTGATGAAGTGCCGATCGTGCATCCCCTTCCTGGATCAGGCGGATCATCTGCCGCTCCGCCGCGTATCGACGCTCGATAAAGGTATTGTGGTTGGCCCGCATCAGAAGATTCTCCTGCTCATCTATGCCAGTGTCAGAATGGCTGGCAATCCGTCGCAGCAGTTTATCCGGCTCCTGAGGGAAAACGGCGTGGATCAGGGAAGTGACGATATTCTGGGCCTGCAGTTCGCTGATGGAGGGGTAGCCCGCACAGTAAACCAGCAACTGATCGGGTGTCAGATTGTCAAGACCGTACTGCCGAATGACGGCTGAGGCGCCGGTGGCCGTTAGGTGCAACGGACAGAACGGCCCCAGGACAAAGGGGATATCTCGGACGGAAAAGAGAATGAAATGCAGCAGAAACACATCGCTGATATCAAAAAACAGGGTACCGGTCAGCGTATCCCTTGCGATGTTCAGCGCCTTTTCATCCAGATACATCTGGATGCGGTGCAGCCGGTGCCGCTGGCAAAAGGTCTCGGTGTCAGGCCGGGTACGCAGTTCGGTGAGGCTGATGTGATATAACCGGGTAATCAGTTCCGCAGCGGTGTTCATGCGGATTTCAAACACCTGATCCTCTTGATCCATGTCAGTATGCATTGATGGAGTCCTCCCAGACGGTTATTCAGGAAGCGTTGATATCAGTTTACCGTTTTTTTCATTTCCTGCAAGATGAAACATCCGGAATTTTGCTATTTTATTCGATTTTTTTCTAACGATCGCATGGCGGGGTCTGATATCCTCTTATCAGAAATTGCGGGAAGGAGATGGGCGGATGATTCGACAGCCGATAATGGACAACTGGATTTTCAGTCGGCTCAAGGACGCGGACGTGCAGAAAGAACGGTGGCCTGATCAGGGCGAGACCATTTGTTTGCCCCACACCTTCGCGGAGGACGGGAAAGCGTGGAAGGGGGTCGGCGCCTACCGGCGCAATGTTCGGACAGACCCGGCATGGAAGGTGCTGTTCATTGAGTTTGAAGCGGTGGATCAGAGCTGTCGTGTATTCATAGACGGATGCGAGATTGGTGCCCACCAGGGCGGGTATTCCCGGTTCCGGGTACAGGTCCCGGATCAGGCTATCCAAAACGGCCGGTTTGAGCTGACCGTACTGGCGGATAACCGGCTGAACGAGCACGTCAGCCCACACTTCGGAGATTTCACGGTTTTCGGCGGCATTCCCCGTTCCGTGAATCTGCTGATCTGCGAAGACACGCATTTTGATTACCTGTATTACGGGACCGACGGGCTCATTCTCCACACCGATGTGGATGAGCAGGGAAATGGCATTCTGGATATTGAGGCACACACGGTTCACCCCGGGCCGGCGGAGCTGGCGGTGCGGGTACTGGATGAACAGGGCAAAATGGTTGCCTTTGGTGAATTTGATGCCGATGAGGCCATTCAGCTTTCCGTTTCGCAGGTCAGACGGTGGAACGGCAGGGCCAGTGCACATCTCTATACGATCACAGCGGACCTGATTGACAGGGAACATATTGCCGATACGGTCACGCTTGAAACCGGGTTCCGCAGCATACGGGTGGATGGAAACGGCCTGTACCTGAACGGCGAGCACCTTTTCCTCCGCGGCGTGGCCAGGCATCAGGACCGGGCGGGGACATATACTGCCGCAACGAGGGAACAGATCGAAGAGGACTTTGACCTGATCGATGAAATCGGCGCCAATGCCGTCCGGCTGAGCCACTACCAGCATCCCCAGGCAGCCTATGAACAGTGCGACCGGCGGGGCCTCCTGTGCTGGGCCGAGATTCCCATGCTGAAGATGACGGAGGACGCGGCGCTTCAGGAAAACGCAAAACAGCAGCTGACCGAGCTGATCCTGCAGAACATTCATCATCCGTCTGTTTACTGCTGGGGCATTCAGAATGAGATCGCCATGTTCCGGGACGCGCCTTTTATGCATGAAAAGTGCCGGGAACTGAGAGACCTTGCCAAAGCGCTGGACAGCACCCGCCTGAGTGCCTGCGCCAACCTCTATCCCGTGCCGCCGGAAAGCGAACTCAACGGCATTACCGATATCGTGGGATATAACTGCTATTTCGGCTGGTATTACGGAGACTTCCCTGACTTCGGCAAATATCTGGACGCATTCCATAAGGCCCGGCCACAGGTGCCGGTGGGGATCACCGAATACGGTGCGGATGCCAATACGGCCCTGCACAGCAGTAAGCCCAAGGTAAAGGATTATTCCGAGGAATACCAGGCGCTGTATCATGAGTCGGTGTATCCCTTCCTGCGGGAAAGAAAATGGCTGTGGGGTGTGACCGTCTGGAATATGTTCGACTTCTCCAGTGACAGACGGGACGAGGGCAGCGTCCGGGGGATCAACGGCAAGGGACTGGTAAGCTATGACCGCAGAATCCGCAAGGATGCCTTCTATTATTACAAAGCCCAGTGGACGAAAGCTCCCTTCCTTCATATCTGCGGGAAACGCTATGAGCGCCGGGCAACGGAAACCATCTGCATCAGAGCATATACAAACTGTCCGGAGGCGACGCTGAGGGTGAACGGAAAGGTCCTGGGCGGTGGACAGCAGAATGGAAACGGGGTCATCCTGTTTGAAAACGTGCCGCTCACATGGGGCGAAAACCGGGTAAGCATTGCCTGCGGAACCTGCTCGGATGAAGCGACGTTCATTCGTGTGGAACAGGAACCGGAAAGCTATCGCCTGCTGGACACCGGCGAGGGAAACGTGCTCAACTGGTTCCTGAAGGGCGAAATGAAGGAAGATTGCTTCTCCATTCTGGACAGTGCCCAGACCATTCTGGATTCCCCGGCAGCCGGCAGCGTGCTGAAAGAAATGAAACCCGGGCTGTATGCGGCCCTTACCGGGGATACGGGCATTCCTCTGGGACTGACCTTAAAGAGTATTTTGAGCCGGGAAACGAAAGACCCGGAGCAGATATTACGCATCAATCAGGCATTGCAGGAAATCCGGAAAATCCAATCAGATGACGGGAGGGAATGAAATGGCGGAAAACAAAGAGGTGCTGCTGGAAGTTCATGACATGGTAAAGACCTTCGGCGTCACCGTGGCGCTGAACCATGTGGATTTCGTGGTCAAGCGGGGGGAAATCCGCGGACTGATCGGCGAGAACGGCAGTGGAAAATCCACGGTGTCCTCGATCATCAGCGGCATGCAGAAGCCCACTGCCGGTACCATGACGTACAAGGGTGAACCCTGGGCGCCGGGCTCCACGCTGGAGGCGCAGGGGAAAGGGATCTGTATGATCGTGCAGGAGGCCGGTACCATCCAGGGGATCCCGGTGGCGGATAACATCTTCCTGGGCCACGAAAAGATGTTCACCACAGGCCTGATCGTGAATCACGGCAAAATGGTGAAGGAAGCGCAGAAACTGCTGGACCGGCTGGGCATCGATATTGACGCCTCCGTGCGAACGGAACGGCTGAGCATGCAGCAGTGCAAGCTGGTGGAGATCGCCAAGGGCATGTACTGGGACCCGGAAATCTTCATCGTGGATGAAACCACCACCGCGCTTTCCCAGTCCGGCCGTATGCTGCTGTACAGGTTGATGCATGAACTGCGGGACAACGGCAAGGCCGTGCTCTTTATCAGCCACGATCTGGAGGAGCTGATTGAGCAGTGCGATGCGGTGACGGTACTGCGGGACGGCAAAATCATCGGCTCACTGGACAAAGAGGAATTCGATCCCGACCTCATGAAAAAGATGATGGTCGGCCGTGAGATCAAGGGTGACTACTATCGAAGCGATTATGATGGTTATTCAGATGAGGTGGTGCTCAAAGCGGACTGCATCACCACCAGGCACGACCTGATGTGCTTTGATCTGGAACTCCACAAGGGCGAGATCTTGGGCATCGGCGGTCTGTCCGAGTGCGGGATGCACACGGTGGGGAAGGCCCTGTTCGGGGCTGAAAAGATTCTGGACGGACAGGTAACGGTAGGCTCGCAGAAAACCGTGGTCAAGGATCCGGAAACGGCTATCCGCAACAGCATCGGTTATACCAGCAAGGACCGCGACCGCGAGTCCGTGGGTCTCTCCGGTACCATCCATGAGAACATCGCCTCCACCGGCTACCATGCGAACCGGCTGTTCGGGCCCATCATTTCCTTCCGCAAGGAAAAGGAATATGTGGGCAGGGAAATCCGGGATCTGAGCCTCAAATGTGCCTCTCCGTATCATACGGTCAATACCCTGTCCGGCGGCAACAAGCAGAAAGTGGTATTCGGCAAGTGGATCGGTGCCGACTCCCAGATTCTGATTCTGGACTGCCCGACCCGCGGCATTGACATCGGTGTGAAAGCCGCCATGTACCAGCTGATTTACAAGTTCAAGAAGGAAGGCCGGTCCATCCTGCTGATCAGCGAGGAACTGCAGGAGCTGATCGGAATGAGCGACCGCATCCTGATCATGAAGGACGGCAGAATCGTGCATGAGGCGATGCGGAAAGATAACCCCACTGAAAACGACATGATCGAGCACATGATCTGAGAGGAGGCGAGGACTAATGAAAGAGAAGCTGAACAGAATCGTTGAAAACCGTTGGTTCAACCGTCTTCTGACCCCCGCTATCCTGGTGCTGGTAGCGCTGTTCTTTACCGTAATGACCGGCGGCCGTTTTGCTAATGCCCGCAATATTCAGCTGATGATTGACCAGGCCCTGATCGTGGCCACCGTGGCCACCGGCGCGGTATTCATCTTTTCCACCGGAAACGTCAACATCTCCATGGGTGCGGCGACGGCCCTGATTGCCACCATCGCGGCCAAGGCGTATATCGCTACCCAGTCGATTCCGCTGATGTTCGTCGTCGCCATCGTGTCAGGCGCCATTGTGCTGGCCATCACGGCCCTGCTCTCTACCGCCCTGAACGTTCGCGTGCTTTATATCACGGTTGTCATGATGACCCTGCTCTCCTCCCTGCAGAAGGGCATCCTGGGTTCCTCCACCGTGTCGATTCCCTATGCGGTGTACAGCGGCATGAAAACTGCCGGGCTGCCGTACATCATCTTTGGCGCGTTCTTCATCTTCTGCCTGATCCTGTTCCACTTTACGGGCTTTGGCAGAAAGCTGCGTTACATCGGCATCAACGAGACCTGTGCCGAGCTCACCGGTTTCAAGAAGAGCCGCTACCTGTTCTGGGCCTTTGTGGTGGCCGGCATTGGCGTGGGCCTGGGTGCGATTCTGACCATCATCCGTGCCGGCTCCATTTCCACCGACACCGCGTCTTCGCTCAACATGGACTGCATGCTGGCCATCGTGCTGGGCGGCATGAGCGCCTTCGGCGGCAGCCGCAGCTATACCTGGAGCGCTATTCTGGGCGCCATCCTGGTGACCGTGCTCAATACCGGCCTTCAGATGATGGGCGTGACCAGTACCATCATTCAGGCCATCCGCGGCATCATCTTTATCCTGCTGCTGGTGCTCAGCCAGAAACGCCCCAACGGACTTCCTTCCCGGGACGGCTGATTCAGAGAAAACCCTTCCAAGGTTTCCATATACCCACAACAATAAAACTGGAGGACAAGAAAATGAAAAACGTGAAGTACATCCTGGTTTCCCTGCTGCTGGTTATCTGCCTGCTGGGCACCTGCCTGAGCGCCTCTGCCGAAGCGCCGCAGTATAAGAAGATGAAGATCGCCTGGGCAACCAACCAGATCAGCGAAGCGTTCATCAAAATGCAGAACTTCTTAAACACTGAACTCGGTCCCAAGCTGAACATCGAGTTCATGTATTCCGAAGCGCTGTCAGATGCCGGCGCCCTGACCTCCTTCATCGAGAATGCGTACATCAACGGCTGCAACGGCATCGTGGTCGACCTGGCCAACTTCATTGATCAGGGCGCACCCGTGGCCAATGACTTCGGCATGTTCTATGTGGGCATCTCCTCCGCCGACGCGAAAGAGAATTTCGATGTGCCCAGTTACATCGCTGTCACCGGTGCCTCTGCCGCGGGCTATGGCAATTCCTACGCCAAGGCCATCCAGGCCGCTGTTGCCGACGGTGCCGAGCACTCCATCATGATCCTCTCCGGTGCAGCCCCTTACGGTGCCACCTCCTTCATCGAGGGTACCGCCGGTTCCCTGCGGGCCCTGCAGGATGTCTACGGACTGACCTATGACAAGGACATCAACGAAATGGCGACCTCCGCCACCCAGGTTGAGGCCACCAATGACAAGGGTGTCAAGATTACCGTGGTTCCCGGAATGGGCGACCTGACCGCCACCGTCAGCCCGCTGCTGCAGACCGGTGAATATGACGTGGTCGTGGGCACCACTGACATCTACTCCAACCTGTCCGTTTCCGTCAGCGAAGTGGAAAAGGCCACCGGCAAGAACATCCGGTTCATCAGCCGCAACGTCTTCTCCGATACCATCTCCAGCGCCATGAACGGGTCCGATTCCACCGGCAATCCGGTAGTGGATGCCATCGTGTGCCAGGGCACCTATGAACACATCGCCTCCGTCCTGCTGCTGCGCAACGCGTTCGACGGTTTTGTGGATAAGATGCGGGCTGAGGGCCGCTGCAGCCGCGTCAGCGGACAGGATCCTCTGGTCATCGTCTCTGCCGAGGAATACAATGCGCTGTCCGGTGAGAATATGCCGTACTCCTTCGTACCCATGGAGGACATCATTGCCATGACCAGCGTGGTCAATCCCGATGTCACCTGGAAAACCATCAGCGATTACGGCGCCAGCCTGACCACCGAAGCCATCATCGAAAAGCTCGTCAAATAACCGGACATACCCCGACGCCGGATCAGCCGGCGCCGGGGCTGGACAGATGGGAACCTTTGGAAGGAGGACCACCTCATGAAACGAACCAGCCCGGCTGTAAAAGCCCTGAAATCTGTGGCCATCACGCTGGCCCTGCCTGTCATCATGTATGTGATCATGGAACTGCTGGTCTTTGCAACGCAGGGAAAGCACCTGTTCAACTCCGTTCTGGATATCCGTAACCTGATCCGGGGCGCGGGCATCTCCGCCGCCGTCGCCTTTGCCCTTTCCATGAACCTGACCAGCGGCCGTATGGATCTGTCTCTGGGCGCCCAGCGCGTGGCGGGCACCATCGTGGGCGGCCTGCTGGCCCAGAGCCTGGGACTTACGGGCATATGGTACCTGGTATTTGCCATCGTATTCGGCATCCTGTTCGGTGCGCTGGTGGACGTTGCCTTCGTCACGCTGCGCGTACCTCCCATGGTGCTTGGTATCGGCATGGCCTGCATTCTGGAGTGCGTGGGCTTTGCCACCTCCGGGGGCATCGGCCTGCGTATCGTTGGCGTGCCCGGTACGGAGATTCTCTCCGACGCCACTTTCACCATCGTTGTGATTGCCGTGATGGTGGTGATCATGCTGTTCCTGATGACCTATACCCGTTTCAGTTACAACTTCCGCGCGGTTCGCGGAAGCCAGCAGATTGCAAGGAACAGCGGCATCAACGTATTTGTCAATGTGGCCATCTGCTACACCGTGGCGGGTGCACTGGTGTGCGTTTCCGGTATCCTGGACAGCGCCTTCTCTGGCTCCATGAATGCATCCATGGGCCTCACCAGCAACGGTTCGGTCATGTCGAACATGTTTGCCATGATGATCGGCTGCACATTCCTGGCCCGGTACATCAATCAGGCGGTGGGAGTACTCTCCGCTGCGGTGGCCCTGCGGATCTTCGCCATGGGCCTGACCGCCTTCAATGTATCCGATGCGGTATCCAGCTGCATCAACATGGCACTGTTCATCGCCTTCCTGGTATGGCAGGCCAACAGCAACGTGCTGAGACAGCGCAGATATGACCAGGAACGGATCGCCCAGGCGCAGGAAATGAAAAAAACCCGCGCTATCGCGTAACAGACAGAAAAGCATACGGAAAACGGACGGGGATTTTTCCTCGCCCGTTTCAGTTAAAAGGGGAGGAAATGGCGTGAATCCGGAGGCAGAACAGCGGGGGAAATACAGGCCGGACTATACCGGCATGGAACTGACAGAAATGCCTTTCTGTGAGATGACGGATTTTGAGGGAATAAGGCACATCTACAAACTGGATCTGCTGGTGAAGGAGAACGACACAAATCCCAGGAAGCCCGCTGTCATTTTTGTTCACGGTGGCGGCTTTCTGGAACCCAATGACCGAAAGCAGGCGTACATCAGTCTGTTTGCCCGTGATCTGACGAATGCGTCCTATGCCGTGGTATCACCGGATTATCCACAGTTTGCGGATGAGGAAAAGCTGAACGATGCAGGCGGTGAACCGGCAGCCTATGAAAAGGCAGGGGAAGCTGTGCACAGAGCATACCGGTATCTTCGTTCCAACGCAGGGATACTGGGGATTGATCCGAACAGAATATCCATCATGGGAGGCAGTGCCGGGAGTATGGCCGCTTTTTATGCCATCGGCAGATACACAGACACTTACCGTGCGTTTATCAACTGCTGGGGTCCACCGCTCGTTTTACCCGATATGCGCTTTTTCCCGCCCACCCTTTCAATCCACGGGGATGCTGACCCACTGGTCTCGTGTGACCGGGAGGTGCCGGTGCAGAACGCTCTGGAAAAGGCCGGCGTTCCGCATAAACTCATCATTCTTTCCGGCCAGCCGCATACGCCGCTGGGCAAATACCGGGAATTTCTGCCGGAAATTCTTGAGTGGATTGGGAGGGGATGTCGTGAAAATTGATACCCATATCCATGCCGCCCCGCAGCGGATCGAGAAGAAAGCCTCTGCGTGGAATCCGGCAAGCTGTTACTGTGCCGAACCGGAGGAACTGCTCTCCCATCTTCAAAGCCAGGGGATCGGAAAGGCCATCCTGATGAGTGGTGGTGAAACCCGTCACCGGGAACTGGCAGAGAATGCGGCCTGTCAGAAAATGCTGAATTGCAAAAGTAACGGGCACAGGTAGAGATGGCGTGCCCGTTAGTTTTACAGTGCCCATTAGTCTGACATAAAAAAGCCCCAAAACGGTGAAATTCATGACGAAATAAGTCTTTCACACGTTTTTGGGGACTTGGAAAACTACAAAAGCGCATAGCGAAACAGGAGGTTTTAGCCAGCTTTTCAAAAAAGTGAAAGACTAAAAGCATCTCCTGAGCTTGTTTATTGGCAATGGTAATGGGCACGAAAAGAGAGGGTGCAAGGGCAAAAGAACGTCAACTGTATCGCTTACGAGCTCAGATAACTGTAAAACGTGAATGGGGCAAATCGGAATTCCAGTATAGCAAGAGGAAAGCCGATTATCGCCATGCAGATAAGTGGACTTTGCCTGGGGATCCATAAGAAGCTCAAAGCTAGAATACTGCGTTTCTTCTCGTATTTCAAGCAGGAGAAGGAAATTGCGACAAAACTTGTTGCAAAAAGCCGGGTTTTGTCGCAAAAAGATGAAAATTGCAACAAATAACGGGCACAATCTATTGGCTAAAGGGAGTATTGTGTCCACCATGCGTAGGAAGGTTCTCTTCATGACAACGCATAGGAAAGGAACAACGATCTCCTCTGCGCCCGTCAAGGTGCTTTCACGGCATAAAAGCCAGAAGTGAGGCTGCACTCATATTGAAAGTCAGCGGCTGGCATTTATTCCATGTTCACCTTGACGAGCTTGCTTTCCCGCGTTACGTCATCCGTGCCGCTTCCGGGCTAAGATGCCTGCCATACTCAGGTGTAGCGAATCGGGATCTCATCATAACGCGGGAAAGACGGACATCTTCCCGGAATGCAGCTTTTTGCCTCCGGCGGACCGCAACCGGACTATCTGCCTGCCAATGGCTGGCCAAATAGGCATGTAATTCAGGTGGGATTTTGTAAGACTAACGGCAACGATTTATCAAGATTCCGTTGGTGTAAGACTTACGGGCACGCGACCGCCCGACCTGTGCCCGTTACTTTTGCAATTCACCCCTGTCAGAAAATGGCCTCCACATATCCGGGGAAACTGTACTGGATGTGCAATTTTGATCCGGAAAGCCCTGGAACCGTGATGGACCGCATGCGGGCATGCAGGGATCAGGGCGCCGTGGGCGTGGGGGAGCTGATGGTCAACCGATGGACAGATGATCCTTTTCTCCAGGAGGTGTTTCGCTGCGCGGAAAAACTGGAGATGCCCGTCACCTTCCACATGAGTCCGGAGCCCGGATTCAGTTACGGTATCTGTGACAGGCCAGGTCTGCCCCTGTTGGAGGAAAGCCTTCAGAGGTATCCGAATCTCAGATTCTTCGGTCACAGTCCGGTGTTTTGGCAGGAGATTTCGGCAGACTGTCTCAAAGAGGGAAATGAGCGGCGTTCGGGTATGGGAAAAGGGAAGGTCATTCCCGGTCGTATATGGGAACTGATGGAGAAATACCCCAATCTCTACGGCAATTTGTCAGCCATGAGTGGCAGCATGGCGATCCTTCGGGATGTTGAACACGGCCTCCGCTTTCTGGAAACCTGGCAGGACCGGCTGTGCTTCGCCACGGATACCATGAATCGCCACGAAATCTTTCCGCTGGGACAGTTTCTGGATGAACAGATGTCTATGGGAACGCTCAGCCGGACAGCTTATGAAAAGATTACGTTTGGGAACGCCCGGGCAATCTACCACATTTGAGGTTAAGGAATTGAACGCTTCAATGAATGCATTTAAAAAACGTCACGATTTTCTGATCTGCGTGGATTCGGACGGATGCGCCATTGACAACCTGAAGGCAAAGCATCTGCTGTGCTTCGGTCCCTGCCTGATCCGGGAATGGAAACTGGAAAAGTACCGGGAGGAGATCCTTGCGCTCTGGGAGCGCATCAATCTGTACGGCCTCACCCGCGGGATTCACCGTTTCCGGGCACTGGCGCTGGCCCTGGAGGAAATCAATGAACGGCTGATGCCGATCCCTGGTCTTTCGGAATACACTGCCTGGGTGGAACGTACCGAAGATTTTTCCACTGCGTCCCTTGAGGAACAGATTCGAAGGACGCCCTCTGCCATCCTGAAAAAGGCGCTGCACTGGTCAGAACAGGTCAACCGGGCAGTGGCCGGTCTGCCGTGGACGGAAAAGCAGTTCTTTGAAGGCGTGGACGAGTCCCTTTCGGCGATCGCGGACACGGCGGATATTGCCGTGGTATCCAGCGTCAACCAGGCCACGGTAACGGCTGAATGGCAGCACGGCGGACTTTCGCATCACGTCGATCTCTTCCTGTGTCAGGAGATGGGCAGTAAGGCCCGGTGTATTGCCCGGCTGAAGGAAAAGGGATATACTGAAAGCCGGATCCTGATGGTCGGTGATGCGCCCGGTGACCGGGCAAGTGCGGAGGTGAACGGCGTCGCCTTTTACCCCATACTGGCGGGCCGGGAAAAAGAGAGCTGGAAGGCGTTTCCCGGGGCTATCCGGCAGTTCTGCAAAGGAGAGTATCAGCCGCTCGAAAGGCGGCTTTCGGAAGAATTTATGATGAATCTGGCGGGAGGAAAAAGCGATGATTGATTTGAAAGCCAAACCGTTTTATCTGGATGAGGAGCAGATTGCGTGGGTAAAGGATACCCTGGCAGGCATGACGATGGAGGAAAAGATCGGCCAGCTCTTCGTCATGATGACGTATCTGCCCGGTGTGGAGGAGGAGAAAATCCAAAGGGAGGTGACCTCCTGGCATCAGGGCGGGCTGCGCTGGCAGCGGAAGGATTCCGGGGAGGCCTGGGAGCAGAACAGACTGTACCAGCAATACAGCCGGATTCCGCTGCTGATTGCCGCCAACTGCGATACCGGCGGGGCGGAATGTGTGCCGGATGGTACGTACGTGGCGACGGCTGCGCAGGCCACGGCCGGCGGTGATCCGGATACGGCTTACCACATCGGCCTTACCAGTGCCCGGGAGGCGGGCAGTATCGGCGTCAACTGGCTGTTCAATCCGGTATGTGACCTGTATATGAACTGGCGCAACACCATCGTGAATACCCGCAGTTACGGGGCGGATCCGGATAAGGTGCTGGAAATGACCCGCGCTTACATCCGGGGTGTACGGGATTCGGGATTCCGGATTGCCTGCACCGCCAAGCATTTTCCCGGGGATGGCACGGAGGAAAGGGATCAGCACCTGGTCATGGGCTGCAACGATCTGAGCAGTGAGGAATGGTACCGGACCTTTGGCCGGGTCTATCAGGGCCTGATTGAGGATGGCATTGAAAGCGTAATGGTGGGGCATATTGCCCAGCGGGCCCTGAGTAAAAAGCTGAATCCGGCCCTCACGGACAGGGATATTCTGCCTGCCACCCTGGCACCGGAACTCTTACAGGGTCTTCTGCGGGGTGAGCTGGGATTTAACGGTGTGATTATCACCGATGCCACCCAGATGATCGGCTTTAATG
This sequence comes from Clostridia bacterium, assembly GCA_017460325.1. GTDB lineage: Bacteria > Bacillota > Clostridia > Christensenellales > Aristaeellaceae > Ventricola. The sequence goes on from JAFUBF010000002.1 coordinate 29,244, forward strand.
CCGTTATGCCGCGCCGGTATGCGATTCCTGCCGCTATCGCCGCAGGCTGTGACATGATCCTGTTTGCCAATGACGCGGAGGAAGACCTGCAGTATATGCGGGAGGGCATCGAAAACGGTACGATCACACCGGAGCGCCTGGAGGAAGCCCTGACCCGCATTCTGGCACTGAAAGCCCGGCTGGGTCTCAGGAAGGAATCCTATGTCTTCCCGGATGCCGCCCTGCGGGAAAAGTGGGTGGGCTGTCCGGAGCATCTGGCTTTCCGCCGGGAGGCTGCCGAAAAGTGCCTGACGCTGGTGAAGGATACGCAGCACCTGCTGCCCATTGCTCCTCAGGGAAAACGGGCCTGCCTGGTGTATGTACACGCCATTCCCAACAGCAAGGCGTACAGCGGAGATCCCACCCGGGAGGTCCTGAAAGAGGAACTGGAGGCCGCGGGCTTTACCGTGGACATTGCCCCCACCTTCTACGATCTGGAGGCGGAAAACGGGGTCTCTTTCCGCAACCTCATCACCTGCATGGACAAGGGATCGCGTGAGGCATTCAAGAAGAAATACGACGTCGTATTCCTTGTGCTGAATTTCTACGGCTATGCCCAGACCAACGAGATGCGTGTCACCTGGAGTTACGACCACTCCAGCGACCAGCCCTGGTATCTGAGTGAGGTTCCCACCGTTACGGTGAGCCTGAATTACACCAATCACCTGATCGACGTTCCCCAGTCCAAAACCTTCATCAACGCATACGGCAGCAAGCGGGAAAACATCCGTGCATTCGTGGACCGGGTGACCGGAAAGGCACCCTTCACCGGCACGGCTGAAGAAACCGTGTTCTGCGGCCGGTGGGAAACGAGGCTGTAAAATGGAGATTCATATTCCGGCGAATGCACCGCTGATTCCGCATAGACGCCACTGGCAGTTCTGTGTCGGATCCGGCCATGCACTGCTGGCCCTGCGGACGGATTACGTCCGTCAGCTGAAATTCATTCACGATACCCTGGGCATTGAGCGTGTACGCTTTCACGGCATTTTCTGCGATGATATGCGAACCTGCTGTGACCTGTCCATGCAAAATCCCGTTCCCGGTGCCGCTGAGTTTACCGAATACAATTTCAACGCCTGTGCCCTGGCCTATGACAACGTGCTGGAAGCGGGGATGAAGCCCTTTGTGGAGCTGTCCTTTATGCCGGAGCGACTGGCACTCAAAGAGGAAGGACGCCCGGTGAAGGGTGCCTTCTTCTACAGGCCCAACATTGTACCGCCCAAGGATGACGGGGCCTGGGTGGACTATATTCAGGCATTCCTGCGCTTCCTCATCCGGCGATACGGCATTGAGGAAATCCGTACCTGGTATTTTGAGGTATGGAACGAGCCTGACCTGCCATTCGCTTTCTGGAACGGTACGAGGGATGAGTATTTCCATCTGTACAGGATTACCTCGGAGGCCATAAAGGCCATTGATTCCCGGATTCCCGTGGGCGGTCCCGCCACCAGCGGCAGCAAGTGGATCGAGAGTTTCCTGTCGTTCTGCGGGCAAAACGGAGTGCCTGTGGATTTCGTTACCACCCATCAGTATGCGGGCGATCCGCTGGGCGGAGTGGAGGACCAGGGGGAAGGGGAGCAGAAGGCATCCGGCGAAAGCTGGTCAGATCGCATGCGCAAAGCGGCGGAAGGGCTGAAAGCCGTGGAAAACAAAACCTTCCTGAACGGCTTCCGGGTGCTGACGCCCGATAAATCCGAAACCACGGATATTCCGAATGATCTTTTCCGCAGAAATGCCGCAAAGGTACGCGCTCAGGTGGGTACGTTGCCCCTCTTTTATACGGAATGGAACGAAAATGCCATCTTCTCTGCCTATACCAACGATACCCGCAAGGTGGCCGCCTACGACGTGAAGGCCGCTCTTGAGGTGGCGGACAGCGTGACGGGCTCTTCCATCTGGTGCTTCTCTGATATCTTTGAAGAACTGCATCCTTTCCCGCAGGAGTTCCATGGGGGATTTGGCATGCTGACACAGCACGGCATTCCCAAACCCGTGTATCATGCCATGAAGATGCTGGCAGAAGCCGGGGATGAACGGATTGATCTGGGACCGGAGGCCACCCGGGGCGAAATCGGCTATGCGGCATTCCGAAAAGCCGGGGAGACTCAGGTGCTTCTGTTCCGCCAGCGCATGAAGAACCTGCCGCTGCCCGGCGAAGATGTGCGGATCACCCTGGAAATGCCGGATCCGCCCCGGTCTGTCACTCTCCGGCGGATTGACCGGACCCATGGCAATCCGCTGAAACTGTGGGAAGAGATGGGCAGTCCGGAACAGATGACCCGGGAGGAAATCCTCACGCTTAAGGAAAAGAGCGCTGTGACGGATGAACTCTGTCCCTTTACCTGTGACAACGGCCTCGTTACACTGCATGCCACGCTGAACGAGAACGACATATACTTCTTCAGAATTCAGGCATGAATCCGGCAGTTTGTCAGTGGCACACTTTGGAGCGACGGTGACAGGACTGCGAATGTCTGCAGAGGCTTCCGCTCCGGGCACCCCGGTGTGAATGTGCTTCGGATTTCTCCCCAGAACAGTAAGAACCCCTGTGCCTGTGATTGTGTGCAATCCTCCAGGTACAGGGGTTTTGGTATCGGACGTTTCACGCGGTCCGCTGCGTGAAGGACAGTCATGCGCTGAAAAAGGCATTATGCCGACAGGGGTGGCGCTTTGAATTTCTCTCTTTCACGCGGAAAAGATGCTGTTTTTCCAGACGACGTACAGGGATTTCAGTCTTTCTGAACCATCTGAAAAAGGGTATAATGCTTCTGTGGAAAGAGGGGAAGGACAACATGAGGAAATCCAATACTTTCAGTTTAGATGATTCCGGTTTTGAGCAGGCGATGGAGTTTATACATCAGTTTCTTGTGGACAACCGAATCGGAAAGGAACGGGTTAATGCGATGCTCGTGCTGGAGGAAGCACTGGGCTGCCTGCGGGATCATAAAACCGACGGCGACGTTCACATCCGCACGCGTTCCCTGCTTGGTTCAGTTATACTTGAGCTTTCCGCTGCAGGGGAGGCTTTCTCCCTGACTGAAAATATGAAGTCTGTCGAACTTCCGAAGGATGACGAGATAGACGGGGATGTACAGGAGGTAATCCGAACTATCCTGCTGAAATCCCTGACAGACGATCTGAAATACAGGCACAGGGACGGCGTCAATTATATTCGGGTAACACTGGTGAAGTCCAAGCAGGCGTTCCTCTGGCATACGCTCAGTGCAATGATGGCGGCCATTGTGATCGGACTGATTCTGACTTTTGCCGCACCGGGGACATTCAACAGTGCACTGGATACCAACCTGTTGGCCCCCGTCAAGACGATGTACATGAATGCCCTCAAGATGATCGTTGCACCGGTGGTCTTCTTCTCCATTGTATCGTGTATCATGCAGTTTTCTGATCTGTCCGCCCTGGGGCGAATCGGCGGGAAAACGCTGGGGTTATATTTCTGTACCACTTGGCGCAACCCTGAATATGGACGGTTCCTGTGTGTATCTGGCGGTGTTCGCACTGGCACTGGCGAAGATCTACGGTGTTCCCGTCACCGGGGCAATGCTGCTTTCTGTGGCGGTATCCATCGTCGTGCTGTCCATCGGTGCACCGGGCGTCGCGGGAGCGGGACTGATCTGTCTGTCGGTGTTGCTTACACAGATGAATGTGCCGTTGGAGGCCGTTGGTCTCATCATGGGCATGGATTCCCTCATAACCATGTTCCGCGTCATGAGTAACTGTCTGGGGGATGTGGCCGTGACGTGCATCGTGGCCAGGAGCGAGGGTGAGATGAACATGAAGATTTATCATGAAAAATGATGACTGTCTGCCACCTTCTGTCAAACCTGAGCAGACGGAAATCGGCAGTCGTGGACGAAACGGTTGCTCCTTGGCAGGGAAGAAGCTGCACAGACCCCGACACATCGGTTCCATGCGCTGTTTTTGTGGCCTGTGACCTTACCGGAGTCCGGCAGTCTGTCCGTCAATTCAATGAGCTTTACAGGAGGTCAGAATGAACAGAACACTATCCAGAGTTGGCGCTGCAATTGTGACGATGACGGTTTTCGTTTTTGCGGTATGTATCGTTTCCCATTTCACGTTCGGCTCTTATCTGGTCTGCATGTTTCTGCCGATTGGTTTTATCATGATGACAGCCGGCTTTCATCATGAGAGCAGTACTGAAACGAAGGTGGCCGCAAATACAGGACTGACATTTGCGGCGGTGTACACGGTGCTCATCCTGCTGGTTTATTTTGCGCAGACGACGACGGTGCGCCTGGAAGACCTGAGCGAACAGGCTTCCCGGGTGCTGGATTACCGGAGGGGCGGCCTGCTTTTCAACTATGACCTGTTGGGGTACGGCATGATGGCGCTGTCGACCTTCTTTACAGGCCTGACGATCCGGGTCAATACAAAGAAGGATCTGTGGCTGAAACGACTGATGCAGATTCACGGAGTCTTCTTTCTCAGCTGCTTTTTCATGCCGATAACGGGTGTGTTTACCCATATGGGCGATGGTCAGGGAGGGCGCGGCGGAGAGATTGCGCTGCTCATCTGGTGTGTGTATTTCATTCCGGTCGGCATCCTGGCGTATCTGCATTTCAGCAGGGAAAGCGAATGAAAAGATACGGGATGTGTTGCGGCATGGATATTCAGTTCAAATTAAGAAGCGGCAAGTCCTCCTTTTCCGAAGACTTGCCGCTTTTCCTGCGGATGCACGTTCGGGGCGTTTTGAACTCTTTGGGCAGGCAGATCCTGACTGATTACATGGATATTTTCATTTCCCCCAGCAGATAGAAAATGCTCCTGATTGCGATTGGCATGAAGTCTGCCCCGGAGGAACGTTATTCTGACATTACCGATGAGGGAAATGTTGCGGTAATGTTCTGATTTGTAAAAACATAGCTGAATGCAATGTTCGGTAATGTTTCAGAAATGTTATTCCAATGAAGGAGGTTCCGTTGATTCCGGAGGTGCTACAATGAAAGTTAATGATGTATTTCCCGATGTAGTGACAGAGGATAACTGTCTTGTGATTCCCTCTGATGCATCGCTCCTGTGGTACGTTGCTTACGAGAATCGCTACCCATTAGTGACACGTTCTGTGGCAAAATGATGACAACATCCGTATTAACTTATTGTCGCCCAGTTAATCAGCAACATCCCACAATTGAGAGTTCCTTTTATGGGCTCACTTTTCTGCCTCAAAAATCATCATTGCATATTCTCCAAACCAGGGAAGGGTAAGATCCACATAGCCGTTTTGCAAACCCGAGATTACGCCGGATTTGATGAGACGATCTCTGTATGGGTTGAATTGGTTGCTTGTCCAGTTCAGAATTTCGCGCACCCGGGAAACCTCGCCGATTCCGGACAGGTGAATTGCACGAACTACCTCCCGATCATTTGCGGAGAGTTCCGACCATATTTTCTGATAAGCAAACTCAAACAGATACTCTTTGGCGCTCTGCAGTGCGTGATCCAGATTGTCAGGGTATTCCCACGCATAGTATCCGATTGTCTGGAAAGCGAAAGAGTATCCTTTGGTTGCTTTGGCCAGCACAGTGGCTGTATCCTCTTTCACTTTTAGTGTTTTTGCGTATCTTTCGACCATAGAGTTGAAATTCAGCGGAGTAAGAACTGTCCGCGGTGCTCTCTCCAGGAAGGTCATTCCTTCCGCATTTCTCAGACGATCTATGTGGTTATATAGCCCTGTCATCAGCAGGAAAACCGGAAGGTTTTCCCGAAGAAAAATCTGAAAAGCGCTGGCAAAGATGCGAATGTCTTTGGAATTTGTTGCCTCGTCGATCGTGATCAGCACTCGCTTTTTGCGTTTTTGAATGCTTCGGAGCATTCGGGTCAATGCTTCTTCGATATCTGTGATTGGAGGAGCCCCCTTGATTCCGACTCCAAAACCGAAGGCTTGCAGATTGATTTCAGCTTCCTTAAAGAGTTTACTGAGCATCTGATCACTGTTCAGTTTTGCGGCAAATGCAGTGAGCAAATCACGTTGAGGGTTGAGATTGACAATAATCCACTCTTTTTTTTCACGCAACCTGTTGGCAATCTGGGTGATGAAAACAGTCTTGCCGCATCCCCTGATACCGGTAACCAGATTCAGATAGTTTGAAGGTCGCTCCTGGCAGAATTCACTGATGATTCGTTCTGCCTGAGCTTTACGTTCAATCATTTCCAGAGGGGGCTGACCGAAGACCAGCGTATATGGATTTGACATTGTTTTTGCTCCCTGTGCAACAATCCGGACTGATTTACTGCCCGATTCTTTTGTTTACTGTCCGTTTACTGTCAAGAAATATTTTACTGTCTGTTTACTGTTTTGTCAAGCCGATGTAATTGATGATCCTGATCAGTTTGATACTGGTGAACTACCCGCCACTTGAAGCGGTCAGGCCTTCCTGATGGCGGCGGAGGGTTTCGGCTTTACCGAGATCTCAGCCCGCCTGAACCAGTTTGAAGAGAAAGACCAGTCGCAAAGGGAATGGAACGCTGAATTGCAAAAGTAACGGGCACAGGTAGAGATGGCGTGCCCGTTAGTTTTACAGTGCCCATTAGTCTGACATAAAAAAGCCCCAAAACGGTGAAATTCATGACGAAATAAGTCTTTCACACGTTTTTGGGGACTTG
>JAFUBF010000128.1 GCA_017460325.1 Clostridia bacterium
GGCATCTATTTCCCGGATGAGGGGCATATTCTGATTGACGGGAAAGAGGTCGTAATCCGGTCACCCAGGGACGCCTTTGATCACCACATCGGAATGATTCATCAGCATTTCAAACTGGTGGATCTGTTTACCGCGGCAGAGAATATCGTGCTGGGCATTGATGAAAAGGAAGGGTATAACCTGAAACAGGTGAATGCCCGGGTTGCCCAGATCGCCGATAAATACGGTTTTCACCTGGATCCCACCAAAAAGATTTACGACATGTCCGTTTCGGAAAAGCAGACGGTTGAAATCATCAAGGTGCTGTACCGCGGGGCGGATATTCTCATTCTGGATGAACCCACCGCCGTGCTGACACCGCAGGAGATTACCCGCCTGTTTGCGGTGCTGCGCAGGATGAAAGAGGACGGGAAGTCCATTATCATCATCACGCACAAGCTGAACGAGGTGCTTGAGGTCAGTGACCGGGTGGCCATTCTCCGGAAGGGTGAGCATGTGGCGACGGTGAATACCGCCGAAACCAATGAGGCCCAGCTGACGGAGATGATGGTGGGAAAGAAGGTTGACCTGAATATCAGCCGTCCGGATCCGGTTGATCCCCAGCCCAGACTGTTTGTCCGGGGACTGAATCTCCGAAACGAGGAGGGTGTCCAGGTACTCAGGGACATCACCTTTACGGCGAACGGCGGAGAAATTCTCGGGATTGCGGGCATTGCAGGCAGCGGCCAGCGGGAACTGCTGGAGACGATTGGCGGACTGCGGACGCCGGAAAGCGGCGAGATTATCTTCCATAACCCCAAAAAAGACAAGCCGGTGACGTTCTTCCACAAGAGCATGAAGCGGGTGGAGGAACTGGGAAGAGAACAGGCCTTCCATGACGGAAAGGGGAAAGAGGTCAGCTTTGAGGGCATGAGCCGCAGAGAGATCCGGAAATGGGTTGAAAGCGGGGATGTGCTGTTCAAGGAGGATGAGATCGTCAACCTGAAAAACAAGAATCCCCTCGAAATCCGTGAGCTGGGTATCCGCCTTTCCTTTGTGCCGGAGGACCGGCTGGGAATGGGCCTGGTGGGCAGCATGGGCATCACGGACAACATGATGCTCCGCAGCTATCGGAAGGGACATGCGGTTCTGCTGGACAGGAAGCATCCGCGGATGCTGGCGGAGGAAATCATCCACGATCTGGAGGTGTCGACGCCCGGTGTGTCGACGCCGGTGAAGACCCTGAGCGGAGGAAATGTACAGAAAGTCCTGGTTGGACGCGAAATTGCCTTTACGCCGAAAGTACTGATGGCTGCCTATCCGGTTCGGGGCCTGGACATCAACAGTTCCTATGTGATCTATCATCTGCTGAACCTTCAGAAAGAGAGAGGTGTTGCCGTGATTTTTGTGGGTGAGGACCTGGATGTGCTTCTGGCCCTCAGTGACCGCATTCTGGTAATGAACGGTGGTACGGTTTCCGGCATCGTGGATGCAAGGACCACAACCAAGGAAGAGGTTGGTCTGCTGATGACTAAAACAGGACAGCGGGAGGAGCGTGCACAATGAGTCAGAAAAAGCCCGGAGAGGCAAAAGAGCCCCTCTTTCATCTGAGCAGCAGAAGCGGCTCGATTCCCCGGATACAGGCCTGGGGCATCCGGATTATTGCGGTGGTGCTGGGCATGCTGGTTTGCGGAATCGTCGCATTTCTGCTGATTGAGAAACTGCAGCAGAAGCCGGAGCGTATCGGGGATTTCTATTATGCCTTTATTAAGGGGGCGTTCGGCACCCCGCGCAAATTCTGGAAATTCCTGAAGAATATTGCGATTCTGCTGTGTATTGCACTGGCACTGACGCCGGCGTTCCGGATGCGGTTCTGGAACACGGGCGGAGAGGGACAGACCCTGGTGGGGGTACTGGCCTGCATTGCAGTGGATTTCTATCTGGGGGGAACGATTCCGGAATTCCTGCTGCTGATCCTGATGCTGCTGGCCTCCCTTGCGGCGGGCGCCCTGTGGGGACTGCTGCCGGCTGTGTGCAAGGCGCGGTGGGGAACCAATGAAACCCTGTTTACCCTGATGATGAACTATGTGGCAACGTATCTGGTGGCCTTCTTCCTGGAGATCTGGGTAAAGAGCGGCTCCGGTGTGCTGCCGCAGATGAAAACCGGAAAACTGCCGACCATTGGAAATGATTATCTGCTGATTATCCTGATCGTGCTGGTGCTGACGGTGGTTCTGTATATCTACCTGAACTATACGAAACAGGGATATGAAATCAGCGTGGTGGGCGAGAGCGTGAGGACGGCCCAGTACATCGGCATCAATAACCGAAAGGTCATCATCCGGACCATGCTGCTCAGCGGTGCGCTGTGCGGTCTGGCCGGATACCTGATCGGAGCCGGCCTTGATCTGTCCGTCAGCACACAGTCGGTAGGCGGACAGGGCTTTACGGCCATTATGGTCAGCTGGCTGGGAAAATTCAATCCGCTGGCCATGATTCTGACCTCCGGCCTGATTCAGCTGCTGAACCAGGGCGCGGCACAGATCAGCCAGGACTTTGATGTCTCCGGCGCACTGCCCAACGTGATTGTGGGCATTATTCTGTTCTTTATCATCGGCAGTGAATTCTTCATCCATTTTGAAATTCACTTCAGAAGGGGAAAGGAGGCGGTTAAATGAATATCTGGCTGAATTTCCTGATCGACTCCCTGGCGTTCGGCGCGACGTTCATCTACGGTTCAACCGGTGAGATTCTGACGGAGAAAGCCGGACATCTGAACCTGGGCATCCCGGGCATTATGTGCATGGGCGGGGCCGGCGGATGCCTTGTGCTGAACATGATCGGGGGCATGGGCCTGCCGCCTTTCCTGGTTGTCATCCTGGGCGTTCTCGGCGCGATCTTCTTCTCCGCCCTGTGCGGCCTGATCTACTCTTTCCTGACTGTCAGCCTCCGTGCGAATCAGAACGTGACCGGACTGGCGCTGACCACGTTCGGCGTTGGCCTGATGAAAGTCATCATGATCAAACTGGATGCGACGGTCTACCTGGTGAAAACCAAGGACTATTTCCGCTGGCCTTTTGCCGGCCGGCAGGACAGTCTGCAGGCCCTGGGAATCCTCTTTTTCCTGGCCATCATCATTGCTCTGGTTGCAGGCTATGTACTGTCCCGGACACGCATCGGTCTCAATCTGCGGGCGGTGGGCGAGAACCCCGGAACGGCGGATGCCGTCGGCATCAATGTCATCCGCTATAAGTATGTGGCCACCTGCATTGGCAGCAGTATCGCCGGCCTGGGCGGATTTTATTACATCGTGGATTACATGGTATCCCAGGAGGCGTATCTGAGCCTTGAGTCCTTCGGATGGCTGAGCATTGCCCTGGTCATTTTCGCCCTGTGGCGTCCGCCGATGACCATCATCGGCTCCACGGTGTTCGGCTTCCTGTTCTCCTGCTCCAGCTTCATTACGAACATCCCCGGAATTACGGTGACGATGGCCATGAAGCCCATTCTCCGCATGCTTCCCTATGTGGTCACCATCCTGGTCCTGATCATCACCAGCATTCGCAACAAGCAGGAAAATCAGCCGCCGGCCAGTCTGGGACTGAGCTATTTCCGCGAGGATAGATAAAACCGAATTATGTATGCAAAACAGAGGAGTCAAGTCGTCTCCTCTGTTTTATTGTTTCCCTGCTTTGGGATGGATGTCCCGGCAATCCATCTTTCCACACCCCGTCTCTGTCCTGCAACGGGTGGTGCCCCGAAGATGAAAAAGGAACGCTTTCGCGTTCCGAAGAAGAGGTGTCGGGAATTACAGAAGCAGCAGGATGCCTGCCACAAAGGAAATAAGGGAGAGGATACAGAAAAGCGCCCGGCCTTTGAGGTGAGCATTTGTCCAGGCTGTTTCGGAGGCCAGTGTTTTTGCTGTCCGGATTCCCCAGATGCTGCCGAAGGGAATGCGGGGCAGTGCCCGTCCGTAGATCCACAGGACACATCCGGCTGCCATACAGGCAGTATGAGCCGGGGACGGAGTCAACAGAACGGCTGGCATCCGGCCCGGGAGCCGTTTTCCTCCAAGCGTTTCTGGGGAGCCATCCTGTCCGGTGTTCCGGCGCTGCTCATGCCTGTCTTTATCATCGTCTGCGTTTCCGGCGGTGTCTGCACGGCAAGTGAAAGCGCCGGCGTGGCGGTTCTGTACAGTGCTCTGGTCGGTTTCTTCCTTTATAAAGAGCTGACGTGGGGGGATGTCTGGAATGCGCTGAAGAAGACGCTGATTTCCTCCTCCTCCGTTATGATCATTATCGGATTTACGCAGATCTTCACCTGGATCCTGACCATTCAGAAGGTTCCGGATATCGTGGCGAACTTCTTCCTCAGCATGAACATGTCAAGAATCGGTATCGCACTGATGTTTGATGTGCTGATTCTGATCATCGGTACATTTATCGATGTCAGCCCGGCCATCCTTCTGCTGACGCCAATCATGCTGCCGGTCATGCAGTCTTACGGATTCTCTGCTCTTCAGTTTGGTGCCATGATGATTACAGGTCTTGCCATCGGCCTTGTCACGCCGCCTGTGGGCATGTGCCTGAATGCGTGTAACAAGATCAACCGGATGCCGATCATTGAGATCTTCAAAGGTGCAGCGCCGTACGTCGTCTGCAACGTGATCGTTCTGATCGCCATCAGTGTCTGGCCGCAGCTGACGGCATTCCTGCCCAATCTGCTCGGGTACTGATCGGATACAAAAAGCCGGGGCGAATGTGAGGTGAGCGGGCATTTTCCGGGCGAATAAAAAAGAGGCTTTGCAGTCAGATGCAGAGTCTCTTTTCTGTCAGGCAGAAAAACAGGATCTGATACCGGCTCTGGCCTGACGGCAGATTTCCTTTGGCACACGGGGAGGAGCGTTTGCGGTGCTTGACGGCGAATTTCCACTCCCTGATAATCACCGGGACGCA
>JAFUBF010000129.1 GCA_017460325.1 Clostridia bacterium
AGCTGGTCCTGACTGGGTTTCCCGCGGCTCATGTCCAGATGAAGATCCAGCGACTGAAAATGCTTGTATTCTTTTATGAGTGCAGTAAGTTCGTTCTGCAGCTCTTCCTGTGACATTTCGGTATATGGCTTCATCACAATCATCCTTTGCATTTTTAAATTGGCTATTGCCCAAATTTACGGTTGGATTCTATCATAATACCCTCAAAAATGCAAGTTTACGATCAAAGAAATTCACAAGCCTTTGTTCCCGGAAACGGGTTGCTTCCGCTTCATCCCTTCCAGACAGGCGGAACCGAAGGGCTCTGCATCCGTCTGTCTGGCGGTGCGGCCGGAGGCAGCCGTTACACATAGGGAACGGATAAAGTTCGCACCGGTTTACTATTGTCTCCTGTCAGACATCCAGTGCCGAAAGCCAGAGCAAAAGTAAAGGAGATCAGGATGGACATTCAGGTTTTACAGGGCAGTTCTCCGCTGCTTTCAGAATTTATCTACCGCTGTGTAGACGATGTTCCTCTGAGAATTGTTCGTGAAATGATTCAGAAAAGGGAGATCAAGATTGACGGCGTACGGATTCAGGGAGATGTGCCACTTCAATCCGGACAAACGATCACCCTTTACTGGCCGCGTTCCTATCTGCTTGCACTGGCAAATCCAAACAGTATGCCAAAGATTGTCTACGAGGATGCAAGGATTCTGATCATTGACAAACCGGCCGGTCTGCTGTCCCAAAGTGAAAGCCCGTACTCGAGCGGAAACAATGCACTGGATCTTATGCGGGCAGAACTGAAGCGTCGGGGAGAGGCGGCGGAGGAACTGGTCCTGTGTCATCGGCTGGATGTCATGACCGGCGGTTTACTGGCCTTTGCCAGGGATTCCGAATCCGCCGAAGCACTTCTTGCCGCTTTTGAAAGCAGGCAGATTGATAAGTATTACACCTGTGATGTGAAGGGGTGTCCCGCACAGCATTCAGCCATCCTGGAGGGATGGCTGAGAAAGGATGAACGGGCTGCTCTGGTTTCCGTGACGGATTATCCTGCCAGAGACGCGGTGCCGATCCGCACCGGTTATACCTGCCTCACCGGCGGAACATACGCCCGACTTGAAGTCCGGTTGTTTACAGGCCGTACCCATCAGATTCGTGCCCATCTGGCTCACATCGGGCATCCCATCCTGGGCGATGACAAGTACGGAGACCGGGAGCTCAACCGCAGGCTCGGATTACGGCATCAGCGCCTCTGGTCAACCCGTCTGATCTTTCACACGGAAGGGCCTCTTGCCGGACTGAACGGGAAAATGATTGAGACCGCCTATCCGTACGGATCTGTCGGGAAAGAAAGGAAAGCTGCGCATGATTAAACTGATTGCACTGGACATGGACGGAACCATTCTCTTAAGCGATCACAGAACCATCCATCCGGAAAACATCCGGGCCATTCGTGAGGCTCAGGCTGCAGGCCTTCAGGTGTTTATTTCAACCGGTCGTCTGCCGGAGGATGTATCTGACTTTCTCCACCGGGCCGGCCTGACGTGTGCCATGGTCTGCTGCAACGGCGCCTGTGCCTACAGCGGACCGCTTCCGGAAGGCACACGCATCCTTGAACATGTTTTTTCGCCCGAACTGGCCAATCATATCATTGATATCATGCTGCCCTATGGGATTATGATCAACGCCTTTGAACATGGACAGGTATCCACGGTTGCCCGCTCGGAAACCCATCATTACCATCTTATGGAACGGGGCCTGATCCGGGAAATGCGGGGGGAAGCTGCCCTGCGGACGAGCGCCCAGAGGGGAATCCTGAAATTCTACACCATGGAAGCGCCAGGGACGGCCTCTGTTGCCTCTCCGCTGATGGACATTCTCCGGACAGAACTCGCACAGCGTTGCCCCGGAATTCAGATCACCCGCTCCTCGCCCGGAATCGTCGAGGTCATGCCGGAAAATGTGGGGAAGGGGCTTACCCTGATTCAGGCAGCAAAGTGCTTTGGTATCTCCCCGGCGGAAATCATGGCCGTCGGTGACGAGGAAAATGATCTGGATATGCTCGAGCGGGCAGGTTTTTCGGTCGCCATGGGCAATTCAAGTCCGAAGGTTCTCGCCGCCTGTTCCCTGATTACCCTTGACAACGATTCTGCCGGTGCAGCCGAGGCAATACGGTATGCACTCGGGGTTGAAAACACGTTTTGCAGGCCCAACCGGGAAACCTGAAAAAAGAACCCATCCGGTTTTGCCGGATGAGTTCTATTATGTCAATCAGAGGGCCCATATCGTTCTGTTGCAGGCAAGACTTTTTTCGATTCGCGCAGCTGCCGTGGTCAACAGTTCAATCTCGGGTTCATGAAACCGGTCGGGAACAGAGCTGTCCGTATCCAGTACGCCGACTACTTTTCCATCCAGGTGAAGCGGAATGACCAGTTCGGATCTGGAATTGGCGTCACAGGCAATGTGACCGGGGAAACGGTTCACATCCGGCACATTGAGGGTACGGTCCTCGGATGCCGCAGTCCCGCAGACGCCCCGACCCAGGGGAATGGTAATACAGGCAGGCAGTCCGCAGAAAGGCCCCAGCTGCAGAACACCGTCCAGCAGAAAATAAAATCCGCACCAGTTTATATCCGGAAGGGTAAAGCGAATATAGGCGCTGAGATTGGCAAGATTCGATAACGGGTGGACGGAGAGATCCACCAGAGATTCGATGCTTTTGATCTGATCATCCATCGTCTTTATTCCTTTCTGTTCGTTGAACCGAAACCGCCATGCCGGACACCAGTTGCATCATCGTCCATGGTGAGTCCGAAGGGAAGGAAGATCCCCTGAGCAACAGCTTCATTTCGCCGGATATCCAGCGTTTTTCCGCTGAGAGAATCGTTCGTCATCCGCAGAAAAATGTGACCTTCATTTTCCGCCATTGCATAGTCGCTGTCAATGACGCCCACACTGTTATCCAGCTGAAACCGATATTTAAACCCGAGGCTGCTGCGCGGAAACAGCAGCAGAACATACCCCGGATCAATCAGTGCGCGAATACCGGTGGGAATCAGAATGGTCTGCTGAGGAAGCAGGTGAATGGGAACCGTCGTATAAAAATCATACCCGGCGGAACCGGCTGTTGCACGGCGCGGTAACCGGATTTCCTCATAGATCTGTTCCGGACTGTCCAAATCCGGAAACGACTTTCTCAGATCCGCTATAAAACGCTCCCGGGAAACTTTTTCAAAACTGGCAATCCTCATGGCACTGAACCCTTTCCGTAAACCGAATATACCGGTTTTTCGTTGACAAACCCCTTCGCCTGAGTATAATGAGTATGTTGAAGCTGACCTGAAAGCGAAAAAAGCCTTCAGGAAAAAGATCGTAGAGGAGAGAAGAAAAATGGCTTTATCCTATCATATGACCATTGCGGGTCTGGAACGGGATCTTCCGCTCTGCCCGCTGAATGATGAACTGTGCATCGGTGCTTTTGTCATCTTTGGTGACTGTGAACTGACGGAAGCGTGTTCAAGAGAACTTCTCAAACGCGCCCCCGAATTTGATTACATCCTTACGGCCGAAAGCAAGGGCATTCCCATTGCCTACGAAATGGCACGACAGATCGGGGCAAAGAAGTGGCTCCTTGCCAGGAAAGGCATTAAGCTGTACATGAAGGACGTCGTTGGTGTCGAGGTACGTTCCATTACAACAGATCACGTCCAGAAGCTGTATATTGATGGTGATGATGCCAAACTGATGAAGGGAAAGCGGATTCTGGTTGTCGACGATGTCATTTCAACCGGAGAAAGCCTCAAGGCAATTGAGGAACTGGTGGAAAAAGCAGGCGGCAACGTTGTCGGGCGCATGGCAATCCTGGCGGAAGGGGATGCCCAGGGCCGGGAGGATATCATCTACCTTGAAAAGCTTCCTCTGTTCAGGGCCGACGGAACGCCCATCGCATGAACCCCGGAAAGACGGACACAGTCCGTCTTTCTTTTATTATTTCGAAAAGCTGATTTTGTTTTCCTCATGACGACGAAGCCGGCCAATATTGGCCCGATGCCGATAAATCGCCAGAAATGCCATTAACAGACAGATCAGGAAAACCGGAAGCTCAAAGGGCATTGTAAAAAGGTAGGCCACGGGCACCGTTATGGCGGCCAAAATCGATCCGAGAGAGACATAGCGGGTCAGGGAAACCGTTACGACAAAGACGGCGAAAGCAATCAGACTGGGGACGGGGAGAACAACGAGTAAACTTCCCAAACTGGTCGCAATGCCTTTTCCGCCTTTAAACCCAAAGAAAACAGGGTAGTTATGCCCAAGGACAGCAAACAGCGCACCGATCATTCCGCCCAGCGTACCGCCCACCAGCCATTTTCCGATGAATGCCGCAAGGCTTCCTTTCAGGATATCGCCCAACAGTGTAATCAATGCAGCTTTCTTTCCCAATACGCGCAGCATATTCGTTGCGCCGGAATTTTTGCTGCCTTTTGTTCGTATATCCCCGTTGCCGCTCATCCTGGAATAGATGATTCCGGTCGCGCAGCTGCCCAGGAGGTAGCTGATAACGACTGTCAGAAGAATTTTCAGCATCAGTGATCGGTCCTTTCTTTTTGTCGGAGAACAAATCGAAGAGGCGTTCCTTCAAATCCAAAGCTTTTCCGGAATGCATTCTCAATATACCGTTGATAGGAAAAGTGCATCAGTTTTTCATCATTGACGAACAGCACAAAGGTAGGGGGTGCAACACTCTGCTGCGTTGCAAAATAAATCTTCAGTTTTCTGCCCATGATGGTGGGGGGCTGAAGGGCTCCGGTAATGTCCGCCAGCACATCATTCAGGAGTCCCGTGGTAATCCGCCTCTGTGCCTGTTCATGCACCGCAAGCACTTTCTCAAGCACCTTATCCACCCGCTGCCCGGTTAATGCGGAGATGAAAAGAACAGGAACATAATCCATGAACTTCAGATCATTCAGTACCTGTTTGCGGAACATTTCCATGGTGTTGGTGTCTTTTTCGACAGCGTCCCATTTGTTGACGAGGATCACACAGGCCTTGCCTTCCTCATGAATATATCCGCCAATCTTGGTGTCCTGCTCGGTGACCCCATCCTGTGCATCAATCAGAAGGAGCGCAACATCGCACCGCCTGATGGCAGCCAGCGAGCGGATAATGCTGTACCGTTCAATGGATTCATCCTCGATCGCGCGTTTTCGCCGTATACCGGCCGTATCAATCAGGGTAAACCGGTGTCCGTTCCATGTGAGAGGGGCGTCTATGGCATCCCGGGTCGTCCCGGCGATGTCGGATACCATTGTCCGCTCCTGTCCCAGGAGACGGTTAACCAGACTGGATTTCCCGACATTCGGACGCCCGACAACGGCGATACTGACGGTGCTGTCCGCTTCCTCGGTGTCCTCTCTCTCAGGGAACTGTTCAACAAGCGCATCCAGCAGATCACCCAGGCCCGTCATGTTGGTGGACGAAATCCCATAGGGATCGCCAAGACCCAGGGAATAAAACTCATAGATGCTGTCCTGTTGTGCCATGGAATCAATTTTATTTACCACGAGAATAACCGGCTTGCTGCTTTTCCGCAGCAGTGTGGCCACGTCCTCATCATCTGCCGTCAGGCCTGTACGCCCGTCAACAAAAAACAGAATGACATCACAGGTATCAATGGCGATCTGCGCCTGGTGCCGCATTTCCTTCAGAAAGACATCATCGGAATGTGTGTCAATGCCGCCGGTATCAATCAGGGTGAAGGTATGACTGAGCCACTCGCAGTCCGCATAGATCCGATCCCGCGTAACACCCGGTGTATCTTCCACGATCGAGATGCGATGTCC
>JAFUBF010000130.1 GCA_017460325.1 Clostridia bacterium
CCGTGATCTTCCGGATCTGGCGGAAGCAGTTGTCGAAGAAGATTATGGCCAGGTCACAGAGGGCAGCCTGGATATCCATACGCTCGGGGAATGTCTGGATACCTGTATCCGATTTGCCCTGGAGCACCGGAATGCGGTTATGCATCTTTATCGTTCAACAAACCGGGAAGGGTTTATTTTATCCACAAGAAGGGTTTGTGACCGCATTACAGAACAATACCTGAATACAATCCTGGACGGACATCATATCACGCAGGAAGACCGGAAATATCTTCATACGTACTACCGCAGCATCCTTCTGGGCTGGATGCTTGACTGGCTGGAAGATGACATGAAAAGCGATATCCGAAAACAGTCCGGGAGGATCAGCCAGCTGAAGCAGGGACATATGGAGGATATTATCCGCAGGTGTGAAATAAAATAATTTTCTTCTGCAGGCATTTTGCAGTTCGCGTAAAGAGTACCCCGTGTCGAAATCAGACATGGGGTACTTCTTTGTCTGTACCTGAGCCTGTATGAACATTATATGATGATGGAGAAGAATAAAAACGTTAGCAGGCGAAACCGTGCACGGCAATGTGGAGGTGGTATAAATGAAAGACATCAAACTGAGCACTATATCGAAAGCCGCTGGTGCAGCTGCCGGTGTCATAACGATCGCATCTGTCTCCGCCTGGATTTCCACCAAATACCTGTTGCGGATGGCTCTTGACAGAGAAGAACCTGTACTCTTAAAAGCCGCGGAAAAAAGAATCAGTGGAACCGAACAGGATAACGGGTTCATCCGGGCCATGCAGGAATCAGCAAAACATCTCGAAGAAAAACCAAACGAAACTATTTCCATCATGAGCTATGACGGCGAGCAGCTGGTTGGACACTGGATTCCGGTAAACCGTGCCAAACGTGTGATTATTGCTGTTCATGGCTGGAGAGGTTCCTGGACACAGACCTTCGGGATGGTGGCAGACAGTTTCGAGCAGAATGACTGCAGTGTATTATATATCGAACAGAGGGCCACAAACCAGAGCGGCGGCAAATATATAGGTTTCGGTCTTGTGGAACGATACGATTGTCAAAGCTGGATTAATTGGGTTGTTGAACGGTGCGGAAATGAAATTCCAATCTATCTTTGCGGTGTTTCCATGGGCGCCACTACTGTTTTAATGGCTGCCGGCTTCGAATTGCCGGATAACGTGCGCGGCATTATTGCTGACTGCGGCTTCACATCCCCTCATGCCATCTGGAAACATGTGGCCAACAATAATCTTCATATCGCGTTCAACATGAGAGGCGTTATCGCTGATGAAATATTCCGCCAGAAGCTGCAGATCTCCCCGGACGAATACTCTACACTGCAGGCGCTGGCTGACAGCCGTATTCCCGTCCTGTTTGTTCACGGAACAGAGGATCATTTTGTTCCGGTAGAGATGACATACGAGAATTATCAGGCCTGCAATGCGCCCAAAAGGCTTTTCGTCGTCCCGGGTGCCGACCATGGCATGTCATACTACCTCGAACCACAAAAATATGAACGGGAAATGAAGCTGTTCTGGAAAGAGTATGACTCATGAACAATAGAAGAAAACTCCTTTCATTGAGCGGAAATGCTGTTCGTACAGCAAAGGCGATTTATTTCTGTATATCTGCCGTTTTCTGTGTCATCGGCATCTTTCTCATAATAAAAAATCCCGCTGTGCTCCGTCATACATGGACACTATGTGGGGTCTGCCTGATCCTTCACGGTTGTATGGAAATCAACGGGCATTATATAAAGGATCTGTATATGCTGGCATTTACCAACGGTCTGTATGTTGGCGGACTCAGTATATTGATGGGCATCCTGCTCCTGATTTTTGTGAGAGATTATGCCAATTTCCTGTATTTATTACTGGGAACGGCCCTATTGGCAGATGCATTGGAAAAAATCGAACTGGCGCGTCCTGCAAAATCTTTTGGCATTGTATTTTGGTGGATCATCCTGGGAAGCGGGATCCTTACCGCCGGCATCAGTATCTATCTGATGGCATCTCAGGCAGGATACAGTTATACTCCCGCCCGGAAAGCAGGACTGCTTCTTCTGTCTGCAGGTTTTTTGAATGCGCTGACAGCATTGATTGCAGTCCACGCCCCTACAAAGATCCATCCCCTGGAAGAGGTTCTTCAGGAAGAGTCTCCCTGGGGGCTGTAGGATACTTTTCAGCCATTCTTTCCGGTAAGAGATACGGATCCTATGGGGATATGTCCACCCTGCACGGAATGGCCGATTAAGATATGAATCCATACAAACACACGAGGAGGACTGAACATGAACCTGGGAAACAGCTTAAAGA
>JAFUBF010000131.1 GCA_017460325.1 Clostridia bacterium
CTCTCTTCAGATTCTGTTCCTTCTCGAAAAATGCCTTTTGTAAGCCGAGGTATTCCTCTTCAGTGCATACCCGCCTGCACATTGGTTCAAATGATCTTGTAACCTCAAAGCATTCCTTCATGTTTTCACAGGGATATTCCGCACACTCCGAACAGTTGCTGATACCTCTGTCCACGCAGCATTTAACCACATGGTATCTGCACCAGTTCTCAGGCTTACAGCCTGTGCAGGAAATCTCTTCACTCGTTACAACATGATCCCTGTATCCGATCCTGAACCAGAGTTCAGCCGTGTGCTGCAGTTCTTCCTCTGTCTTTTCATAGGGATGCGACACATATCTGGGACATGCGGCGCAGTCATTGCCACATGCGGCTATGATTCTTTCCTTTGTACTTTCCATTTTTACCCTCTCTCCATCATCCGTTTCCATTCGTGGCGGCGTTCATTTCAAGAATCTGCCTCCGGCGCATCTTCAGGGGGCTTGTTCTCCAGAACTTTCTCGAAGTAGATAATATCCATCCGCTCATTGATCTTTTTCGTTTTTCCGGTCAGATGATACCCCATCTTTTCATACAGATGAAGATTTCCGGTCTCCTGCAGAATCGTGTCAAGACACCAGTGACCGGGGCCATGGAGTTGTTCCACTGCCGTTATGGCAGCCTGGGCATATCCTTTGTTCCTGTACTCCGGCATAATCCAGATCGGAGAGATTCTTTTTCCGCTGCCATCTTTCCTGTCAACCACCCGAACAACGCCCACGTTTTCATTCCCGGAAGCAATAAAATAGTAATAAGACCCAGGCTGTTCGTATCTTGCCACAATCTTCTCAAGGCTCTCCGCTCCCGGGCTTGTTTCATAGTCTCTGTATTTCCGGAGCAACTCCGAAAATGCCTCCACCTGCATCCTCCAAATCGTTTGCAGATCCTCTTTTCCTGCCGGAATCAACGAGACCATTTCCATTCCTTCCCTCCGTAAGATATCCCGATATCCATACGTTGTATTTGTCCGTCTCTGAGAACAGGAAATGCGTTTTCATCAAAGGCCATTGCACCCTGTTAAGGATTTGCGAATTCGACAGAGAAAAGCGTCAATGAGACCTGTTCAACGGGACAGCCTGCCGCAAGTGACTGGTTCACTTGTTTATGCAGGCATGACCGATGTTTTTCGGGTGACCAAATCTGACAAACTGCAGTACATGACTGCATCCCCTGTGACTGGCTACACACGTCACTCTTTGGTAACGGGAGGGAGCATCTGCTGTTGACTCAGAGCGCAAATTCTCCGGACAGCGTCCGAAACTTATGACAGTGATCCGCACCGTTCTTTCTTCTACGTATGCTTTTCTGCCCTGTCGCTGCAGTTGATTCCAACCGAAAGAACTTTCGGACAGACCAGCGCCGGATATATGCTTTATCCCGGATGCCCTGCAGGGCGTTTTTCGCTGAACGGTTGATTCGCAGTTACGGAATAACCGGCAGTCCATTTCTCTCTCGGTTCAAATGTAAAATCTACACAACTCTTTTCTGCGCTGTCCTCGCGGGAAATCCGATAGTCATCCATGGCTGCTGGATCCCATGGTTACCACACAGGCAAGGGAATTCCGGTCATACAGGCAAAATCTACACAGGACTTGTCAATCAGGAGCGCCAGCGAAAGATTCTCTACCGTTCGTAATTACCTTCATAACCACACTAACATCCGGATTGCCGGAGCTCTTCAGATTGGTCTTGTACTATGTCTGAGTTGCCGATAATATCCCTGCGTACTTTTATTCCCGTTGTAGATATCTTCCCGTCAGGCTGTGCAGTAACTTTCAGGTCCGGACCCGCTGTATGTGATTTCGCGGTCGTTGACCCAATCAGACTCACGATAGTCTCATAAGTCTCAGGTGGACGTTCCTTCCAATTCCTCTTGATCTGATTGAAAAGTCGGTGCTCTATCCTGTTCCATTTCCTATGCCGAAAGCGGTAAAGGAAACGGAATAAGATAGAGCACAGGATGTTCAGCTGGATCACGAAAAACTGGCGGGGTTAGCCGCTGGTTACCCCTCAAGTCGTTGTGAACCTGATTGCCGCAACAAAAACAAAAAAGGGCTTGAAGATTGTCAGTATTCCCCGGGCCGCAATCGCCGTGGCGGACAGGGCGATGGTAATGTTAAGGTAGTTGACCAGGACATCCCGAAGGGTTCCGCCAAACTTTTTCACAAAGGCCGGGGTACCGTTTTTGATGATTTCCCCGATGCAGTCGAACCCGATCTGACGAACGTCGAGTTTATAGTAAGCGTTCTTCCGGGCAAAATGAGGCAGCAGGATCAGAAGCTGTACAGCGTAGGCAATGGAGGTACTCAGACCCATACCGTAGGCGCCTGCGCGAAACACAAACACGTTCAACAGATCCCCGATAATATTGACCCCACACAGCGCCGCGGAGGAGGACGCGAAAAGCTTTTTCCCGTTATCCATCACCAGAATCGGACCCATGAGCTGCACAAGCATCATCAGCGGAACGCCGATCCTGTACCCTTTCAGGTAATCGTACATGTGCGCGGTCAGCTCCGGATATTTGTCCGCCTTTACACCGGAAACGGTGAGAATGCCCCTTGGATTCAGGACGCACGCGGCGAGAAGCGCCAGCCCGATCATTGCCGTAAGGAAAACCGACAGGTTAAACGCCTTGCCGGCTTCCTCCTTTTTTCCGCTGTCCACCAGTCGGGAACAGAAGGTGTTAGTGCCCGTGGTCAGGAAGCTGGACAGCAGTATCACGATGCTGGTGAACGGCTTCAGTAGAGAAATGCCGGAAAAAATCGCCTCCCCGAGGAAACGACTGGTCAGCATGCCATCAATCAAAGAGGTCACCACGCCGGTCAGCTCCGTCAGGATCATCGCAAACGCAGTGGTTCTGAACATGATGCCGATATTTCTCTTCCACTCGTTTGCAGGCTGTATCATTTCCATACGTATACATTCCCTGTCTTCTGTGATTCAATTCCGATCGGCGAAGTGCTCACGGTGCTTTTTGCGAACCGTGAGCTGCCCACCGGTAGAATCTTACACCGTAAGCACCGTACCTATCGATCTGTCAGTCATCGTCTGATGTCCGTTGGCTCTCCCTCAATCATTCGCATCGCCACGGGAGAAAATGAATTTTCGGAGGCAGGTGTCGATTTTGATTAAGACAATACCTTCATCTTCGGCGCATTATCCCTGAAATGGCGACAGGCCAGAATCGCGTGGAATTCAGGATTCGCACATAAATGGCTTTATGGTCTATAAAAGCCTTCTTCAGTTTGCGATCAATACCGGAGTTGTTCCACTTATTTTCGTGTGAATCCTCACTGAATCCTCACTGATTTCACGAAAAAATCCAGGGCCTTTCCATCTTGGCTCGTTCCAATATCATCTCCGCAAGCTTATGGAATCTTGGATTTCCGGGTATTTTCTTCTCCATCAGAAATTGAATGTAGGTAGGAAGATTTACATTGGTTTTATCACACATCAATTCAAATTGAGCAACCAGCGCCGTGTCCTCCAGGAATTCGTCCAGTTCCTTTTCTTTACCAGAAGGTATGCGAATCTGTGATTTCAACGTTCTATAGTCCTTCATAATTTCACCTCGTTATATAACTCAACTTTCGCAGCAAATCATTA
>JAFUBF010000132.1 GCA_017460325.1 Clostridia bacterium
AGTACCACCATTTTCAAGGCCCTGATTTCTATCAAGGCAGGCAATGCTCTGATCGTCTCGCCGCACCCCTCCGCCCTTAACTGTATCGGTGAAGCCGTACGCATCCTGAATACGGCCGCCATGGAAGCCGGTGCACCGGATGGCCTGATCACCATGATGATCATTCCGACCATTGGGGGCACAGCGGAACTGATGAAGCTCAGCAACATGATTATCGCCACCGGCGGCAGCGCCATGGTGAAAGCGGCCTACTCGAGCGGAACACCCGCCCTCGGTGTCGGTCCCGGAAATGTCCCCGCCTATATCGAAAGGACCGCTGACATTCCCAGCGCCGTGCGCCGCATTATTGCCAGTAAGACCTTTGACAACGGCACCATCTGTGCCTCTGAACAAAGCGTCGTTACCGAGGACTGTATCCGTGATGAGGTCATCGCCCAGTTCAAGCGCCAGGGAGGTTACTTCGTTTCCGGAGAGGAACAGAAAAAGCTGGAGGCCATTATCCGTCGGCCCGGTGCGGAAACGGTCAACCCCCGCATCGTGGGCAAGAGTGCCCTGGAGATTGCCAAAATGGCCGGTATTTCGGTGCCCGCAGATACGAAGGTCATCCTTTGCATGCAAGACGGTGTGGGAAAAGAATATCCCTTTTCCATTGAGAAGCTTTCCCCACTGCTGGCCTTTTACACTGCTCCCGACTGGCAGCACGCCTGCGAACGCTGTCTGCAGCTTCTCCGTTACGGCGGTATCGGGCACAGTCTGTCCATCCATACCAACAATCCGGAACTGGTCCGCACCTTCGTGCTGAAAAAGCCCGTTTCCCGTCTGCTGGTCAATACCGGTTCAACGCAGGGCGGTATCGGCGCCACAACCGGCATCAGCCCGTCCTTTACACTGGGCTGCGGCGCGGTGGGCGGCAGTGCAACCAGTGACAATGTGACCGTCCATCATCTCTATCAGATCCGTCGGGCCGCCTATGGCCTGATCGAGCCTGAGGAGGTCAGCCGGCGCACCGGCAGTTGCCCCACCTGTTCCCCGTCTTCCGTCCCCGCAGCCGGGAACATTACGCAGGAGGAGATGGAACGTATCGTCCAGGCCGTCCTGCGGCAGGTACGGGGTCAGTAACGTTAATCGCCTGCTGAGCAGGTATATATAGCACAGGTTCTATCCTGGAGGAGGTATTTTATGAGTCAGGATTATGAAAAGATCGCCCTTGGAATGGTGGAAACCAAAGGTCTGGTAGGTTCCGTGGAAGCGGCCGATGCCATGGTCAAAGCTGCCAACGTCACTCTGATCGGTAAGGTTCATGTCGGCGGCGGACTGGTCACCGTCATGGTTCGCGGTGATGTCGGCGCCGTGAAAGCGGCCACCGATGCCGGCGCTGCAGCTGCTCAGCGTGTCGGGGAACTGGTTTCCGTGCACGTGATTCCCCGTCCTCATCCCGAAGTGGAAGGAATCCTTCCTCATCTGGACGTGTAATTCGATTGTCAGTACAGGAGGTAAACTATGAATCAGGAACGAATTGCTCTTGGCATGATTGAAACCCGCGGTCTGATCGGTTCCATTGAGGCCGCAGATGCCATGGTCAAAGCAGCGGATGTAACCCTCATTGGCAAAGTTCACGTCGGTGGCGGACTGGTCACCGTCATGGTTCGCGGCGAAGTGGGCGCCGTAAAAGCCGCCGTTGATGCCGGTGCAGCCGCTGCCGAGCGTGTGGGCAACCTCATGTCCCAGCCTGTCATTCCGCGGCCTCACAACGAAGTGGAAGGAATCCTGCCTCATATTGATGCGTAACGGATCATTGCCCGCCCGGGTTCACCTCAGCAGGACTGAACGGGGCTCTGCCAGGCAGCGGGTCCTCAGGTGAACCGGTCATTCTCTGTCAGAGGTTCACACATCCACAGCTCATGAGGGATATGCCCTGAGCAGCCCTCATTCGATCAGATACACGCCATTTACAGCCGCCGGGGATCAGTCCGCTACTTAAAATGGAGCGGACCCGGTGCTCTGCACCGGTTTGCCAGATAATGTTCTCTGTCCATCCTACGGTGCCAAAAGCCACAGCAACATTCAAGGAGGAGGCATACCCATGCGATTCATTACAGAACGTGAACTGCGGGATCTGTTTGCCAGCGGTGTGCCTGAACAGTACCAGACTCCCGCCGGCTGCAGACTGACCCCCGCTGCCAGACAGTACCTGATGGATCTTCGTCTTTACAGACATCCCTCTGAACGTCCCTTAAGGCCCGGCCCTTCCGGGGGACGGAAACCGGAGCATATGACGAATCTGAATGCCCATGAGATGGTCTGTAAAACGCATCCGCGTATCCATTTCCGTGGAAAGCTGGATACCCTTGAAAGCGAGATTTTGGTGCTCCAGACTTCGTGTCCCGAAGAATGGCGCTCGCCTCTTCACGATGCTCTGACTCTGACACGGTCCGTTCTGGCAGCAGAGGTCCGGGAAATCCCCCTGTCCCCCTGGACGCTCCAGGGAATGAGTCCTGAGGAGATTCACCGCTGTTCTCATCATCCGGAGGAGTTCGGATTTCCGGGCCATATCCTTCCGTCTCCGGAGCACGGACTGCTGGCAGCCCAGCTGAACCGTCTGCGGGCACTTACCCGTGAGACTGAGCTGGCAGCTGTTCAGGCCTTCTGGGACGGGCAGAAAGTCACACGCGAGGACCTGGTTCTTGCTCTTAATCGTCTGTCCAGCTATTTCTATGTGCTTCAGCTGCGTGCGGCACGTCACTGATCGGAGGTGTTCATTATGGATTCTGTTGAAGCCATCGTGCGAGAAGTGCTCTCGCGTCTGAAAGCCGAAAGTGGAGCATGCTCCGATAAACTGATTCCGGCAGAAATGTCTGCCCGGCACGTACATCTCAGTGTGGATGACCTGAAGACGCTGTTCGGTCTGGACCAGCTGAAATGCGTCCGGCCGATCTCACAGCCCGGCCAGTTTCTCTCTGAATGCCGTGTCCGTCTGATCGGTCCAAAGGGCATCCTGGATAATGTGGCAGTTCTGGGACCGACCCGCAGCGCCACGCAGGTAGAAATATCTGCAACGGACGCCCGGACTCTGGGCATCTCCGCTCC
>JAFUBF010000133.1 GCA_017460325.1 Clostridia bacterium
AGAAGGAGGGACGGATACCCTGTTCCATCCAGAAACGCATGCTCCATTTCCTGCATATCCTGGGGTGAAATCGTCTTGATCATACTTCCTCCTCCCGGGTGAACCTCTGTCCGCCCGTTCATACGCCGGCCGTTTTCGTATTGTACGGCCTAGGATGCCCTGTCAATCACTACAAAAGCCGTCGCCATATTGTCCTCGTGACTGAGACTGAGATGAATCCGGCCGCCGCCCAGCCGGCTCAGTGCGGTTTCCGCCTCGCCATGGAGCACGATTCCGGGTGCTCCGGATTCGGTGTGCACGACCTCAATCTGCTCCGGCATAATGCCACCGGCAAACCCTGTGCCAAGCGCTTTTGCAACCGCTTCCTTTGCGGCATACATGGCAGCCGCGCTCTGTGCGGCCTGCCGGCCCCGTCCCATGAAATAGGCAATTTCCCTTTCCGTATAGACACGTCGGTTGAAATGCTCTTTCTGAATGGCCTTCTCAATCCGGTCGATCCGGCAAAGGTCCACGCCGATCCCGACTGTATCAGACATAACCCATTAATCCTCTCACTGAAACGTCCCCCGCCATTACCTCGCGAAGTTCGCCGGAGGCTGTTCGCACTACCAGCACGCCATCCTCCTTTATCCGCTCCGCCGTTCCGGTGAACGTCTCTCCTACGGCCTGCACGGAAACCGGCCGCCCCATGGTGGCCGAATACTGCTCATAGACGGACATGAACGTCCCCTGCCGCAGCATCTGCTCCGTTTCCTCCGCTGCACGCATCACGGCCTGCACGGTTTTAACCCGGGAAACGGGATGGCCGCATTCCAGATCCAGAGAGGTCGCCGTTTCCCGGATTTCCTCCGGGAATTCAAGGATGTGTACATTGATGCCTGCGCCTGCCACCACATAACTGACGCTCTGCTCATTGGCCTCCATCTCCAGCAGGATTCCGCACACCTTTTTCCCGTTCACCACGATGTCATTGGGCCACTTGATCCTCGCCGGGAGTCCGGTCACCTGCTCAATCCCCTTCGCCACGGCAACCGAGGCCGCCAGGGAAAGCAGGGCCACTCTGGCCGGGGGAATTTCCGGTCGCAGAAGCAGGGACATGGCGATGGAGGTGTCTTTCGGTGTCAGCCAGCCCCGTCCCCTGCGCCCGCGTCCGCCGGTCTGTTCGTTTGCCAAGACCAGCGTTCCGTGCCCGGCCCCGTTGATCGCCATCTGTTTCAGTACACGGTTGGTTGAATCCACGCACTCATGACAGATCACAGGATGACCGGCCCATTTTGTCCCAAGACCCGCGGAAATCAGCGGCGCCATCAGGACATCCGGTGAGCGGATCAGGCGGTATCCCTTCCGCCCCACGGATTCAATCTCAAATCCGCGTTCTCTCAGCGCGGTCACCTTTTTCCAGACGGCCGTCCTTGTGATTCCAAGACTCTCTGACATCTTCTCGCCGGATACAACCTCCCCCGGCAGCAGTGCTGTCAGTATTTCATCCATCACGTACAGTCTCCGTTCTCTGTTTTTGGACATTTTATCAAAAAGAGCTTCCTTATTCAATGGCCATCGGATACCAATTCCCATAAGTTCATGTGTCTTTGGGCTATTCCCTCTTTTGCGAAGCAGACCTGTCCCTGGAGTTACCGAAAGGACATCGGTCGGTCCTGACCGGGAATGCCCGGATTCTCAGGGGTTTACGTGCAATGTGACTGAAAATCAGAGAGAAAAATTGTTTTATTCTTGAAACGGATTTGCCCCGGTGATATAATCTGCCTGCGATTTTCGGACCTGTCCGGAAATCACCACTATTAAAGTTGGGGGGATTCCATTATGAAAAAGAACATTGCTGAGGCAATCGGCACGGCCGTTCTTGTCGTCGTCGGTTGCGGAACCGCCATGCTCGTTGGCTGCAACGCCGCCAGCGGCAGCGGATACCTTCTTACCGCTCTGGCCTTCGGTCTGACCATCGTGGCCATGGCCTATTCCATTGGGAACATCTCCGGATGCCATATCAATCCGGCCGTTTCCCTGGCGTTCCTGATTCGCGGAGACATCACTGCACAGGAATTCGTTTCCTATGTGATTTCCCAGTGTGTGGGGGCTCTGTGCGGCTCCGCCCTGCTGGCTGCCATCTTCGGCGCCGGACATGTCACGGATGCCACCGGCGGCTTTGGCTCCAATGGCCTTGCCGGGGTGAACGGAAGCGTGATTGCCGGTCTCCTGGTTGAGATTGTGCTGACCTTTATCTTTGTCATGGCCATTATGGGCGTCACCTCCCGGAAAGCACAGCACGGCTCTTTCGGCGGTCTGGTCATCGGCCTGTCCCTTGTTCTGGTTCACATTCTCGGTATCGGCCTGACCGGCACCAGCGTGAACCCTGCCCGCAGCTTCGGTCCTGCCGTCGTGGCGGCCATCAGCAAGAACCCCGCACCGCTCGCCTCGCTGTGGGTGTTCATCGTCGGTCCTCTGGTGGGCGGTGCTCTTGCCGCTCTGGTCTACAGGTTCCTCGAAGACTGATCCACTTTACCAAGCCGTCCCTGGGACGGCTTTTTTCTTTCGGGCACAGGCTGGTGAAGTACCGGATTTTTCGTTTTCTTGCCAAAGCTCCCGTTTTCTTTTATAATACCCCCGGTTATTGACCTACTTTTGTATCTGAGGTGATTCCGTTGGCTGAAATCAGCCCGATTGTTACAGCTTTAAAGCAGAATATTGCCCAGGCCGTGGTCGGTAAGGATGAGGTGGTTGAACTCATGCTCACCACGCTGCTCTGCGAGGGACATCTGTTGATTGAAGATGTTCCCGGAGTCGGGAAAACCACGCTTGCCTCCGCGCTTGCCCGTTCACTTTCCTGTTCTTTCAGGCGTATCCAGTTTACGCCGGACATTACGCCTTCCGATATTACCGGTTTCACCATGCCGAACCTGAACGGAGAGATGCAGTACCGGCCCGGTGCCGTCATGAGTCAGATCGTCCTGGCGGATGAGATCAACCGGACCTCGCCCAAGACGCAGTCTGCCCTCCTTGAGGTCATGGAGGAGCATCAGGTGACGGTGGATGGCGTTACCCACCGGATGGAGCGGCCTTTCATGGTCATGGCGACCCAGAACCCGGTGGATTTCGTCGGTACGTATCCTCTTCCCGAGGCCCAGATGGACCGCTTTATGATGCGGATTTCCATTGGGTATCCCAGTGAGGCGGATGAGGCGGACATTCTGGAGCGGTACAGCCTGCCCACTCTTCCCATGCACCAGGTGGCCCCTGTATGCAGTGCACAGGATATCATTAACCTGCAGCAGCAGGTCAAGACCGTCTACTGTTCCCGGGAGGTCCGCTCCTATATCGTCTCCCTGTGTGCCGCCACAAGGAACGTCAACACCCTGACCCTCGGGGCCAGCACGCGTGCCGCCATTGCGCTTTGCCATGCGGCGCAGGCCAATGCCCTGCTTTCCGGACGCGACTATATCATTCCGGAGGATGTGCAGCATCTTTACATGCATGTACTGGCGCACCGTCTTGTCCCCTCTGCAGAGGCACGGATGGCAAACCTGACCACGGAACAGATCCTCGCCGGCATCATGAAGCAGGTCCGGATTCCGGTAAAAATGCGATGACCGTCCGTGGATTTTTGACGTTCGTTGTGGGAGCAACGATGATTCTGGTCGGTCTCTCGACCGGAAACAGTGCCTGCATGCTGACCGGCGGGATTGCCGCATCCGCCCTGTCCCTGATGTTCCTGAGTGCACTCATTTCCACGCTCTCCCTCCGGGTGACCCAGCGCATTACCCCCCAGGAGGTCCTGCGGCAGAATAAATGCACGCTCGAAACCCGCATTTTCATGCTCTCTTTTCTGCCTCTGGCGCCCCTGGTGATGAACATTCAGCTGCCCACCGGGCGCCATTCCGCTTTCCTGATTCATCCCCGGCCCTTTGGGCATACGGATACCACCAATGAATTTGCCTGTCCGCATGTCGGCGAGTTTTCTGTCGGGGTCGAGAATGCCACCCTTCAGGACAGTCTGGGGATGTTCCGTTTCCACCGCCGCTTTAACGAGCTGCAGACAGTCCGCATCCTCCCTCAGGCAGCTGCCGTTTCCCCCGTTCCCATAAAACCGGGCAGTGAGGAAGGCCCGGCTTCTGCCTATGCCACAACCGATTACACCACACCCGAGGGAATCCGGGGCTGGATGGACGGAGATGAACTGAAGCGTGTTCACTGGAAACTCTCCATGAGCCGCAGGACGCTCCTGGTCCGTACCTATGAACAGCAGAACCGCCCGGATACCCTGATTCTCCTGAATACAGGCGGCATTGACCCGGAGAATCTCCGCTCTGCCTTTGTCATTGATGCGCTGACGGAAAGCTGTGCCGGAACGGTTTCCCGTCTTCTCAGCGAAAACCGGCCGGTCTGCATTCCCATTGCTCAGACCGGCGGTGAGCTGCGCGGCGAAAGCATGCGTGCCTTTGAAAGCGTGCAGCGAATGCTCGCAAAGCTTCATTTCACGGATTCAGATCACTTTCCTGAAACCCTTGAGCTGGCAGCCCCGCGCCTGCAGCGATCCGGCACGCTCCTGATCTTTTCCCCTGTCATTACCCCGCACATTACCGAAGCAGTGATCCGTCTCTCCCAGTTTGGCACAGGTATCCGCTTTACGCTGGCCTGCCGCGAGGAAATTCCCAAAACCGATATGAAACTGCTTCAGATGCTCGTTGCAGCGAATATTGAAACATTTCAGGTGTCGATACAATAAAATGAGTGGCTCTTTCTTTCAGTTTCGAAAACAACCCTTTTTTGCGTTTCTGCTTGGCCTGTGTCTCAGTTTCGGTCTGGCTGCCCCGCTGCATCTGATTCTGGGGCTGACGCCACGGCTTTATCTGGTCCTGGGGATCTCCGTGGCCATTTGCCTCCTGTTTTTTCTCTCCCGGGTCATCCGTCCGCTCCGGTTTCTCCCCGGTCCGGTGATTCTCTGCCTCATTGGCTATATTC
>JAFUBF010000134.1 GCA_017460325.1 Clostridia bacterium
CTCCGGCGAAGACCCGTAATCACTTTGATCCGTCCATTGTCCTTTTTCCGGATCAGTTGATCCACATATTGTTTTCTTGCATACTGCATCGCCATGACCTCCATGAAATTTTTGCGGCATCCGCATTTTTTTCACGAGGCTTTTGTACCATCTGGAGTGTGAACAGAACAAGTCATCCGGCTGAAATTTTTGCGGCATCCGCATTTTTTTCACGTTATATTCGATACATGCCCGAAATGCTTTATCAGTGGCAGAAGAACCACCGGGTATTTTGCTCTGGCTGAACTGAGTGGGAACAAGGTTACGAATTCTGTATTAGACAAGAAGCTCAAACTGCTGGAAAAAGCAGACCATTATTTAACCGGAAGGAGAATGCGGGGAGACGGGGAAAACGGTTAAACGCAATTCCTCCCCGCCCTAATGAGGACGGGGTCTCCTTGCTAACTGATGATGAAAAATAAACGTATGACGCTGTTCCTGTTCTGTCTGATTGTTTTTCGTGTGTTCATGATATCCGGGGTGGCCGGTGCGGCCTCCTATATGAGCAATAAAACGGAAATCCCGGTGGACCTTGAGGTTTCCGGAGCGGAGGCGATCGGGCAGACAGAGGACGGGTATATCTGGATCGCCCAGTACTCGGGACTGACCAGATATGATTCCCGGGAATTCGTCACGTATAAGGATTTTACGTTTGAGGGGAAGGACTATATGCTCCTCAATGCCCGGGCCCTGGCCGTGGACGGGAACACCCTGTACATCGCCACCTCGGAGCATGTGTTTGTCTATAAGGACAATCATTTTGAGCCGCTGGTCCTGTACCCCGGTGTCATTGTGGATCTTACGCTGGATAAAACAAACAACCTGCTGTATATTGCCACTCATGACAGTGGCGGGATCATCCATGATTTCTCGTCCGGTGAGAACAGGACGATTCCGGGAACGGAGGGCCACACCGTTCGGGACATCGCTATCGGAACGGGTGCCGGCTCGTACTACTATCAGACGGATGAGGGTGTCTTTGACAACGGGGGAAACCTGATCCTGGAAAATCCGAGGCTCCTTGACATATACGCCCATGATTCGGTCCTTTACATGGCCGAGGACAGCGGTAAAGTTCACCGCTATGACATGAAAAACGGTCAGGTCCTCGAGGACCTCATCATTCCCGATCAGGTCAACAAGATGCTGTATTCCGAGGCGGATCAGATCCTGTTTGTTGCCTGTGAGAAAAACGGAATCTACTGCGTGGATTTCAGCCAGGAATCCCCGACGGTTACTCTGGCCGGTGATCTGGATAACAAGAGCCAACTGGTGGACCTGATGGTGGACTATGAGGGAAACCTCTGGATTGCCTCGCACTACATCGGCGCCTCCGGTGTGTCGGTCATCACAAAGAACGCCCTCTCCGAACTGCTGTATGATGATCCGATCTGGCAGTCGCTGAATGCCCCTCCGGCATTTGACCGGAATGTGTATGCGGTGGAGAAATACGGCGATATTCTGTACATTGTGACAGCCACGCGCATCTACCGGTATGATCTTATCCGGAACGAGATACTTCCGGACAATGTCCTTATGGAAACCATTGATGCGTTTGCGGAGAAAAAGACAGAGGAAGGGAGAGCGTCAGGGGACAGTAATTTCACCTTTACCTGTTCCCCGAGAGATGCGGAGATCTTCAGGGACAAGTTGTACTTTGGCGTGTACGGAATCGGTCTGGTGGAATATGATCCCGTCACGGATGCGGTCGTGATTTACGATTCCGAGTACATCGCCGGTCATCTGGGGAAGCTGGTGGATGATCCCGAACTCGAGGTGACCAACACCATCCGCTCCATGAGGGCCTTCGATGATTTCCTCGTCCTCGGATATACGCGGGGCATCATGTGTTTTGACGGAACGAACTTTTCCGTCATGAACATCGGCACGAATGTCCTGTACATCAACAAGTCAAAAGACGGACAGATCATGTATGACCGGACCAAGGGTCTGTACACGATTGACGACGATTTTACCACCTCTACGGAGATCCCGACGGAAAAGGGCGTCACCGGAAACCGCCTCAAATTCCTTGTGGACGGGGATGACATATATTATACCCTGAACAGCCGTCTGTTCCGGCTGAATACCCGGGATGGAAACGAGGTTTCCGAGGAGATTGCCATTCCCTATGTCAAAGGATCCATTGTGGAGCTGGCCAAGGTACGGTTTACGGATCGGGAAGGGCGGGATGATTACAAGTATGTCATCGGAAGCCAGAATCAGCTGTATATTGCGGATTCTCTGCAGGGCAGCCGCCTGAGTGACTATGTGTCCTATGATGCGACAAACGGCCTGCAGCCGATTATTGCCAATACTTCCGGTTTTTATGATGAAGAGGAGCAGAAATACTATCTGCAGTCGACCAACGGCATTTTCGTTTATGATTTCAATCTCACAAGGGATGTTCCCGCACCGGTGAAAATCGCCGTTTCCTCGGTGGAACTTGACGGAGAGCATGTATACGGGAACGAGATCCACATCGGGAAGAATGTGTACCGTATCGCCTTCAATCTGTCCATTCTCGGTTTCCGTCCGAACAACGGATACAGTATCTACTACAAGCTGAACGGAGTCGACAGTGAATTCACCATGAGTTCGGATGATTCCAGAAGCCTGTATTATACGAATGTCCCCGGTGGAAGTTATGACTTTGAGATCTATGTGACGGATGAATACGGGCAGGAATCCAACCGGATCCAGATTCATCTGGTGAAAGAGAAGAAGATTTACGAGAACTGGTGGTTCTGGGCGATTCTCTCGGTGGTCTCACTGGCGGTCATTGCGGCGGCGGTCCTGCTGTTTGTCCGTTACAAGACCAGGCAGTCGCTGAAACGCCAGCTGGAATACAAGAATATCACACTGGAATCGATTCAGGCGATTGCCAGGACCATTGACGCCAAGGATGAATACACCAACGGCCACTCCATCCGGGTGGGCTATTATTCCAAGGTCATCGCGGAAAATATGGGCATGAGTTCGGATGAGGTGGACAATATCTACTACATCGCGCTGCTGCACGACATCGGGAAGATTGCGATTCCGGATGTGATCCTCAACAAGCCGGGACGGCTGACCGATGAGGAATTCAAGGTGATGAAGAGCCATACCACCCGGGGCGCACAGATTCTGAAGGGAATTTCCACCATTCCGCAGATTGTGGAGGGGGCAAAATCCCATCATGAAAAGTTTGACGGGTCCGGGTATCCGGAGGGCCTCAGCGGCGAAAACATTCCCTTTGTGGCGAGAATCATCTGCTGCGCGGACTGCTTTGATGCCATGGCATCAAAGCGTGTCTACAAGGAGCCGTTCGACCTTGACAAGATCCTCAGCGAGTTCAGGCGCTGTGCCGGCACTCAGTTTGATCCCAAGATCGCCGAGGTGGTGATTACCCTGATTGAGGAAGGGAAGCTGAAGCCGTATGCGGCGGAAAACACGGTGCTGGGAAGTGACGGAAAGACCTATCGGGTCAGCAGCAAAGAGGATCACCATGTGAGCTGAGTGCAGGTAACC
>JAFUBF010000135.1 GCA_017460325.1 Clostridia bacterium
CAGATTGAACTGCGTCTCCTGGCCCATCTGTCCGGGGATCAGGCCATGATCGACGCCTTTAATCAGGGGCAGGATATTCATGCCAGAACGGCCGCTGAGGTTTACGGGACAACCATTGACGCGGTGACACCTGAGATGCGCTCGAGTGCAAAGGCTGTCAACTTCGGGATTGTTTACGGAATATCGGAATTCGGGCTGGCAGATAACCTGCATATTTCCCGTTATGAGGCAAAACGGTTTATTGACCGGTATCTGGAACGCTATCCGGCGATTCATCGTTATATGAAAGCCTGCGTCACGCAGGGAAAGGCAAACGGGTATTCCGTCACCCTGTTTGGACGGAGGCGTCCTCTGCCGGAACTCTCCTCTTCCAGTTACAATATCCGGCAGTTTGGTGAACGGGCGGCCATGAATACGCCGGTTCAGGGAACGGCGGCAGATATCATCAAGATTGCCATGAATCTGGTTCATGATCGTCTGAATTCGGAAAATCTGAAGGCCCGGCTGATTCTGCAGGTGCACGATGAACTGATTGTTGAAACGCCGCTGGAGGAGCAGGAAAAAGTAAGCGAGCTGCTCAGAGACTGCATGGAGCATGCGGTTGAGCTCACGGTTCCCCTGATCGCAGAGATACACAGTGGTCATTCGTGGTATGAGACGAAATAGGCCGGACAGACACAGGGAGATCGCTCTGACACTTTTCGGGAGAGAATCGGAGCGGCGCACGGAAAAGAAACACGGGCGTCCCTGAGGGAGGAGTTGTGCGTATGCGGATTGGGATAACCGGTTCCATTGCCTGCGGCAAGAGTACGGTTGCCGGGTACCTGCGTTCCCTCGGGTACTGCGTTGTGGATGCGGATGCCGTCTCCCGGGAACTGACGGCGGAAAACGGGCGTGCCATACCGGCGGTCCGGGAAACCTTTCCGGAGTGCGTCCATCCGGATGGGACACTGAACCGAAAAGCCCTCGGAGCCAGAGTTTTTCATGATCCGCTGGCAAAGAAACAGCTTGAGCATATCCTGCATCCGATGATTTTTGAGGAAATTGACCGACAGATGGATGCGGCAGGCGGTGTGCTGGTTTTTGCGGACATTCCCCTTCTCTTTGAATGCGGAATGGAAGGACGGTTTGATGAGGTCTGGGTCGTGACGCTGGACCCGTCTCTTCAGATGAAACGCCTCATGGAGCGGGATCATCTTTCCGAAGAGGAGGCCAGAGCCAGAATTGATTCCCAGATGCCTCAGCAGGAAAAAGCCGCACGGGCAACCCGATGCATTTCAACGGATGGAACGACAGAGGAGACAAGAGTACAGGTTGATGAAATCCTTTCCTCTCTTTCCGCAGCCTCCAGACGCCGGCGCCGCAGGGAATCGCCTCCGGCGGAAGGTAAGTCGGTTTCTGCTCCCCCACCCACCGCGCATGAAGATCCGCCGCGCCGGCGGGCGGCGGTACGAAAAAGCACAGATTCCGCCGGGCGGACAATTGCGCGGCAGGAAAGGATACGCACTGCCAAACGGACGATTGCTCAGGAAAGCACACCCACTGCCGAACGGGTGGTTGCGCAGCCTGTCCGCCGTTTCTCTTCGTCCGTACGATGCATCCTGTTTGCCCTGATTCTTCTGATGCTGGTCCTCGCCACGGTTTCAGGTGTCAGATCCTTTACCCGCTATCAGGCAGAGAAGCGGAGGATTGCCGCAGAGGAAGCGGAACGTGCGCAGCATCCGCTTTACTACGGAGATCTGATCCTGCAGTATTCTGCCAGCCAGAATCTGGACCCGGCTCTTGTGGCCGGTGTTATTCTCTGCGAATCCAGTTTCAATCCGAAGGCGGTCAGTTCTCTCGGCGCAAGGGGACTGATGCAGCTGATGGAAGATACGGCAGCGTGGATTGCACATAAACTTGGGGAGGATACAAAGGCGTATTCCTTCGACCGGCTCTATGATCCTGAAACCAATATTCGATTCGGCACCTGGTACCTGGGCTATCTCTCCCGCCGGTACA
Source organism: Clostridia bacterium (assembly GCA_017460325.1). Lineage (GTDB taxonomy): Bacteria > Bacillota > Clostridia > Christensenellales > Aristaeellaceae > Ventricola. The sequence continues at coordinate 2,002 of JAFUBF010000135.1, forward strand.
ACGGAGATGCGAAAAAAGTGGTCTGCGCCTATCATGCCGGCCAGGGGAATGTGGATGCATGGCTCAAAAAGCCGGAATACAGCGAGGACGGCGTAAACCTGACGACGATTCCCACCGAGGATACCTCCCGCTATGCAGGACGGGTCCTTAAAGCAAAAGCGGTTTATGAAAAGTATTACTTTGACCGGCAGAATGACCCTTTATCCGGAAACGGAATCCAGACAGTCAGACAATGAAAGGCGGTGTTTCATGCGCAGAGCATTTCAAATCTTCTGTATCTTACTTTTCCTGATGACTTTTTCATCGGGTGGTCTTGCATCGACGACTTCGGTTACCTGTGGAATTGTGGCAAGGTCCGACCTTGAACTGCGTCCTCTTCAGCTGAATCAGTGGGATGCTGTCACAATAACCGATCTGGTATATGAGGGTCTGTTTACCCTCGATGATGATTACATGCCTCAGCCTGAGCTGGCCTATTCGTATGAATTTACCAATGAGGGCAGAAGGCTGATAGTTACCCTTCGGAGTGATGTGACCTGTCATAACGGGAAAAAACTGACGAGTGATGATGTGGTTGCAACTCTGGATGCCATGTATCAGCTGTCTGGATTTGACAAGGATCTGAACTCTGAGGTTGAACTGACGTATCGCGGACTGTATTATTCGAC
>JAFUBF010000136.1 GCA_017460325.1 Clostridia bacterium
AAGGCGATGCTTGACTCCTGAAAGTATTTTACGATCAATCGGGCCAGACAAGACGGGAAGACTACTACGCTGGCGGCGCTGCAGCGCTTCCTGCAAGACGAGTATTTGGTTCTCTCGCTGGACTTTCAGGGGATCGGAAACGCAGGCTTTGCAACGGAGGAGGATTTTGTACAGGCATTTTGCCGGTTGATCAGGCGAGCTGCAAAAACAGGGCTTGAAATCCCTGACAACATTCTGAAGCAAATGCAGGAAATTATCAGCCGTATAAGGCATAAGGCAAAGCTGGATGAGCTACTGGACCTGCTCTTTGACTGGTGCTCCGAAGCGGAAAAGCCGATTGTGCTCTTGATCGACGAAGTAGACAGCGCGTCGAATAATCAGGTTTTCCTTGATTTTCTTGCGCAGCTGCGTTTTCAATACCTGGAACGTGAAAAGAGCCCGGCGTATAAGTTTTTCCAGTCTGTCATCCTTGCGGGTGTTACGGATATACGGAATCTCCGCAGAAAACTACGGCCTGATGAAACACATAAGGTAAATAGCCCGTGGAATATCGCGGCCGACTTTAATATTGATATGAGCCTGTCCGAGCTGGGCATCCGGGGCATGCTGGATGAATACGAGACCGACCACGGGACCGGGATGGATACGGCGGCGGTAGCGAGGGAGATTCATGCTTTTACAAATGGCTATCCCTTCCTTGTGAGCCGGATTTGCCAGTTAATGGATGAGCGTATGCTCGGCGGAAGGTTTGAAACGCTGTCGGGGGTATGGACCCCTGTGGGTGTGAGCGAAGCTGTGCGGATGATTCTGATGAGCTCCAATCTGTTGTTTGATTCGATCATGGGGAGGGTTCAGGGAAGCGAGAGCCTGCAGCGCCTGCTCTTTGAAATACTGTTTCGCGGTGAGCGAAAGAGCTTTAATCCCTATGATATCGCTATCAGCGACGCGGTAATGTATGGCTTCATCGTAAACGACGACGGAGGAATCAAAATTACCAACAGGATTTTTGAAACCCTTCTGTATAACTACTTCCTCAACAACGAGGAAACAAAAAATTCTCCCATCTTTCGGGCCGGAGATAATAACCGCGCGGACTTTATCCGCGGCGGGCATCTGGATATGGAGGCGCTGCTCGAACGCTATGTTACGGTCTTTGACGATCTCTATCAAGGCCGTGCGGAGCACTTTGATGAGGCGGAGGGGCGCCGGAGATTCCTGCTGTTCGTCCGCCCGGTCATCAACGGGACAGGGAACTATTATATTGAAGCGGAAACCAGAGACAACAGGCGGATGGATCTCGTCATTGATTATCTGGGAGAACGCTTTGTTGTAGAGATGAAGATCTGGAACGGGAAAGTGTATCATGAAAAGGGCGAAAAACAGCTTGCGGATTATCTGGATGCCCTGCATTTGGAAAAGGGATATATGTTGACCTATAACTTCAACAAGAGCAAACAACAGGGGCTAAAAAAAAGAATGGTCAATGGCAGAGAGCTGATTGAGGCCATGGTGTAAAATACCTGGAACGCGGTCAAAAATGAGTGGAACGCTTTGTACTTGAAAAATCTCTTTATTCAGCTACCGTCAGGCAAACTGTCTGAGGATATAAGGGCTGCCGTCAGAATAAAATGTACAAGTTGAAGCGTGCATAGGACCTTGAAATGATCAATGCCCGCCAGGTGCCCTGTTCAGTCGCGTGAAGACATCAGCAAGGCAACAACCGGCGGACAGATTTGAAAAGGTGTCTCTTCCAGATGGAGGAGGCATTTTTCTGTGGTTCAGGGAAGGCTCTTTTCGATTTCGTCTGCAAGAGCCAGAAGAGTCGGCTGATCCTTTGCCCATTCACGGAGGACGGCCAGCTTGCTCCGGACGTTGAGCACCGACGGATGATTCGCGTCCTGGGATTTGACGAGCTTGGCACTTTCGTTGGCCATATCTGTCAGGAGATCCGTCAGCTGATCGGTTACGTCATTGTCGGTGTCGAGCCCGATGGACAGCAGTTGAGGAACGAATCCCAGGGTGCTGGCGGTAAAGTAATTGCCGTTGAAGCGGTTCGTGCGGTCGGGACTGGTGACCGGGGAGTTGACTTTATTGGTCAGGTAGACAATGACCATGTCCCTGTCCGGGTCGATCATGATCAGGGTTCCGGTCCACCCCTGATGCCCAACAACACAGGAGACGGACTGCGTGCCGTAATACCATGGCCGCTGGTCGTCGCCGTTTCGCTCCCAGCCCAGGCCATACTGTCCGGTGGTGGCGGATTTCGGCGCGGCGAATGTGTCGATTACGGTGCGGGAGAAGAAACGGTTTTCGCCGTAACCGCCTGAGAACATGACCATGCCAAGGCGTGCCAGATCCGAAGCACTGGCAAAGAGGCCGGCGTGTCCGCTGACACCGCCCATGCTGTACCACGATTTTTCGTCATGTACTTCTCCCTGCAGTGTGTATTCCCGGACACCGGGGAAAGAGATCAGATGATCTCTGGTGTTTCCGTTGAGTTCGGTTGCGGCACAGTCTGCGGCTGTGAATCCGCTTTGGAGCGGGTTGAAGGCAATACGGGTCAGTTGCATGGGCTCAAAGAAGTTTTCCTGCATGTACTGATCCAGTCGCTGACCGGAAACGGCTTCAACAATGAAACCGAGAATCATGTAATCCAGATCCGAGTACAGGATTTTCGTTCTCGGGGGATACATCAGGGGCGTTTTAAAAATCGCTTCCAGCGTATTCTGACGGGTCTGGTCACTGCCGTCTGAGCCGGCAAACAGGATATTGTGTCCGATTTTGCGCTCACTCAGCGCTTCCATGTCAAACACTTCACTGTAATAGTGGACATCCGCGGGGAAACCGGCCTGGTGAACCAGCAGATCGCGGACCGTCAGGTCGGCTTTCCAGGCTTTCATGGTATCAAGCCCGGGAAATTCGGTGTTGGCGTAGTGTATTTCCCAGGTGTCATCGGCAAAGGCGGTGCCCAGAATGTCGACGATTTTCGTGTCGACATCAAGGCGCCCCTCCGTCACCAGTTTCTGCAGGGCGTAATTGACCGACATGACTTTCGTCAGGCTGGCCAGATCATACAGGGTGTCCGTGGTGGCATCCGGACTGTCTGTGTTTTCTGTCCCATCCGGATGATAGCGGCTCAGCTTTCCCCAGGCATTGGAATAGACCAGACGGCCATGGCGGACAATGGCCAGCTGTGCGCTGGGAAACCCGGAATCGATATCGGACTGAATGAGGTCAGTGACCAGCCGGAGAGCTTCGGGACGGATACCGGATTCATCCAGGGAGCCATCCAGAACGACCGGGTAGGGAACATAGACGGAGACGGCGCCCTTGAGATCGGCAGGGCGGATATTGGTTACCTGAACGGTATTTCGTCCGTCCACGGCATATTCGGTGCAGTCAAGACGGTAAGTGCCGGGGGTCATTTCACCGGTGTCAATTCGGTGACTGTTCACATAGAGACTGAAGCTTTCCACCCCCGGGGCAATTTCAAGGCAGAGGCTGCCCTGACCGTGATAGCTGAGGTAGCTGAGCATGCTGTTCATGGCAAGGGTATCATCTGTATATCCCCAGGCATCCGGAAAAACAGCGGTTTTCTGCCAGCCGGCGTTCGGAAGGCTGGGGATGGATTCGATGTTGTTTCCCTCGGCGGATGCGACGGCCATACCGCAGATGAGCAGAAAGATCAGCAGGAGGGCAGGCAGAAATCTCATCGTTTATATTCCTCCTCGGATTGGAATGTGTCTGTCGGATCGTTCACGGGGCGTGGCCTCCGTTAGCTGCGACAGATCCTGTGTCCCGCATTATACCGTATTCGGGTCGGAATTGTCATCAGGGGCAGGAAAGAAAGCGAACAGAGTCGGGGGATAAAAAACGTGCGAATGAACGTCAAATGAATATTGATTTTGTGGGATGCCTGAAAGGATGGTAAACAATGAGAAAACTTCTTACTGCATGGCTGCTCTGTCTCCTGGTGCTGGCCTTTGGGGCTGGTGTGGCGGAGCAGACGCCGGAAGCGATTTTTGCCGGCATGACGACGGAGCAGAAGATCGCGCAGCTCCTGATGCCTGACTTCTACTACTACACCAATGAGGAAGGGAAGAAGGTCGGAATTCAGGAGATGCGCCCCGAGATTGAGGATGTCCTGAAAGAATACGGATTTGGCGGGGTGATCTTCAATCTGCAGAACGCACAGACCAATGATCTGGCAGTCCGGTATCTGGATGCCGTCCAGCAGGCCAATGCCGCAGTCGAGGGGCGTACGCAGCTGATTACCTGTACGGACCAGGAAGGCGGATATGTGACAAGGCTGGGAAAGGGAACGCAGATGCCCGGCAGTATGGCTCTGGGGGCTATTGGGGACCTCCGGGTGACGGAGCGGGCAGGGGAGATCATCGGGGCGGAAGTGAGAACCATCGGCTATTCCGGCACCTTCGGCCCGGTGGTCGATGTGAACAATAACCCCGCCAATCCGGTGATCGGCATCCGTTCATTCGGGGATGAACCGGAGAAAGTGGCGGAGCAGGGAAACGCCATGATCCGGGGCCTGCATGCAGCAGGGGCCCTGACCGCCGTCAAGCATTTTCCCGGTCACGGCGATACGGATACGGACAGCCACACCGGCCTGCCATGCGTCAACAAGACCTATGAGGAACTGAAGGCGTTTGAACTGATTCCGTTTCAGCGGTGCATTGATGCCGGTGCGGACATGGTCATGACGGCGCACATTGTCTACCCGGAGGTGGAGGCGGAAACCTATACCTCCCTTGAAACGGGCGAGCCGGTATTCCTGCCGGCAACGCTGTCCAAAACGATTCTGACCGATATCCTGAGAGGGGATATGGGCTTTACCGGTCTCATTGTGACAGATGCCATGAACATGGATGCCATTGCCAAACACTTTGATGTGCTGGACTCGGCCAAACTGGCCATTGAGGCCGGCGCGGATCTCATTCTGCGCCCGATCGACACCTCGGCGCCGGAGGGGATTGCAGCACTGAAAAAGTACATCCGGGATGTGGCCGCCATGGCGGACACTGGCCGCATTTCCATGGAGGCAGTGGATGCGGCCGTGCTCCGGGTGCTCCGGTTCAAGGAAAAACACGGGATGCTGGCCACCTATGAGAGCGGGGATCTTGAGGCACGGGTCACGGAGGCGGTTATGAGCGTCGGCTCCGCGGCGCATCATGCGGAGGAGTTTGAGATGGCAGAGGCTGCCATTACCCTGGTGAAAAATGAACAGATGCTACCGCTGAATGCGGAGGATAGACTTGCGATTCTTGTTCCGTATGCAAGCGAAGTGATGAGTGCGGAATTCGCGGTGACGCTGGCCAGACAGGAAGGAAAGCTGCCGGACGATGCCACGGTCCCGGTCTGTCATCTGGACGCCATGACTGTGGGCGATCTGGTGAAACTGTGCGCCGACACGAAAAACATCATCGCTGTCAGTGCGGCGTACGGTCTCAGTGAACTGGATCCAACCGTCAAAAGCGGGTCAAGTTCGGCTGTGCTTGACACGGTGATTACGCTGACGCATGCCGCCGGGAACCGGATTGCGGTGATCAGCGCTCACCTTCCGTGCGATGTGGCCAGATACCAGGCGGCAGATGCTCTTGTGGTAGCGTATGGCGCACGCGGTATGAGTGAGGATCCAAGGGAGAAAGAAAACGGGGTCAGCCAGTACGGACCGAACATTCCGGCTGCGCTTTATCTGATGCTCGCCGGGGAGCCCATGAACGGCAGACTCCCGGTCCGCATTCCCAAGATGGATGAAAACGGTCATCTCCTGGAGGAAACCCTGTATGAACGGGGACACGGTCTCTGATCCGGACAAGTTCCACATGAGGGTACCCGGGTACTGCAAAAAGGCACACAGCTCTTCGGTGAAACGCATCGGAGGGCTGTGTGCCTTTTGCGGGGCATTCATCCAGGACATGGTTCCAGGACGGGGTGGATGCCGTTTCTCCGGTTTGCCCATGGAACCGTCCGGGAAACTGCGCTTTTTTGGTTGTCTTTCTTTGGATGATCAGGTACAATACACCCTGTAACAGAGCGGACAGGAAAAGAAGACGGCAATTGGTCCGCTATCTGTCTGAAACCACGGCGAGTATGACAGGGGTCAGAAAAGATCAGCGCCGCAGGAGCAGACAGTTGAAGCTGATGACAGTTCGGACAGAAGATGATCAGGCATGGAAGGAAATAAAAATGTTGAAACATGATCTGGAAGATGGAAGCCTGGTGGTGTTCCTTTCGGGAAAAATGGACGCGGTTCATTCGGAACAGATGGAACAGGAAATCATGGAGGCGGTCAGGCAGCAGCCGGATGTTCCGCTGATCCTGGACGCGGAGGACCTGATTTACATTTCAAGTTCCGGCTTACGCGCTCTCATGAGGATCGCAAGAGACGAGGAGGAAGCAAATCAGACGGTAACGATCCGGGGGGTGTCCCCCGAGGTGTATGAGATCTTTGAAGTCACCGGCATGGATGATATTCTGACGATTCAGAAGAGAATGCGCAGGATTGATGTGGAAGGTTGCCCGGTCATCGGTCAGGGCGCCTTTGGAACGGTGTACCGTCTGGATGCGGATACGGTGGTCAAGGTCTTCCGGAACGGGAAGGATTCGATTCCCCTTATCCGGGACGAGACGGACAAGGCGCGGTCAGCGTTTGTCAATGGGGTTCCGACGGCGATTCCCTTTGATATTGTCCATGTGGGTGACCAGTACGGCTCGGTCTATGAGATGATTGATGCGAACAATGCCAATGATGAGCTGATCGAAAACCCCGACGAACTGGAGGATCTGCTTCACCGATACGCCGATTTTCTCAGGACGCTGCATGCCAATGAGGACAGAAAGGGACAGCTCAGGGAGGCCAGGGAGATCTATCAGGAAAATATGTCTTTGTACCGCGACTGTCTGGATGAGGATACATTTAACTATTTTTACGGTCTCCTTGAAACTATAACCACGGATTTTCTACTCTAAAAATATAGAGAGCCTCATAGTAAAGACCGAAATTGCCCTAATTATCTTTGCTCTTAGGCCTATTCCAGCATTCCAGTCCTTGACAAATACTTAGAGAAGAATTAAAATCTACTCT
>JAFUBF010000137.1 GCA_017460325.1 Clostridia bacterium
ACCTGAAGAGGTGGGAGAATTCTCGGCAATTTTCGTTAAATAAGAAAATGATATATCGAAGGAGCTTGGGATGAAGCTTTGCATCCAGTTCATCAATAACCAACAGTCTGCCTTCCTGTAGCGCGGTGATCACGACCGGAAGAATGGCAGTCAGCTTTTTGGTTCCTTCAGATTCCGCTTCGAGAGATAATTCATACTCATGTCCATCAATGCTTCGCTTCAGATAGAAGCGATCGTCCATTTTGTCGTATCGGTACCCGCTGATATCAATGTCCATATCGTTCATCATCTGGACCAGCAGATCATCCTTTTCGCCCCGGACACTCAGTAAAGCCGGATTCACGCTGACAGATCCGGAAATGTGGGTAATACATGACTCAAACCATTCTTCTGCATCGGCAGTTGCCGGGATATCATACGTAATTGCCAGAAATGAAAGGTATGGCATATGGGGTTTTACCATCCTGTTGACATTCAGCTTTCTGAGACTGGGGCCGGGAATCACTTCCTGCTTTTTTCGGTCAAAAATGTGCGCCGGTCTTTTCCCGCCAAACTGCTTTCGCTGAAGGGACTCCGTGTAGACAGTTCCCTGGTTCAGCGCAATGTAATAGCTGTATTCATACTGGTTTTTGCGGAAGAACGCCCGGAATTCCACAGGCTCACCATTGGAAACCTCATCAAATAAAAAAGGTTCGTAAGAAACACGCTGCTGAATAACAGGGTTAATCCTTGTACTACCCAGTTCACAAATGGGAGAGACAACGATGGAGATCAAACATGAAAGGGCTTTTAGCAGATTACTCTTTCCTCCACCGTTGGGACCGTAGATGACACAAACAGGAAGAAGAGAACTTGACTTTTCACACAGTATCAGACTGTCGAAGAATTCCTGCAGATTTTCAGCCTGCATGTCAAAAATGGTTTCATCCCGATAGGATTCATAATTCTTAAGCAAAAACTGGCAGAACATGGAAGACCTCCTCCTTATCATCCTTTTGAGAGAATTACAGTATAAACCGCCGCAACTGTCAATTTATTGAGTATTTTAAGAAGAATATATTCCTGTTTCCGATATTAATATCCGCTTAACCCATTTTATTATGTGAAAATTTCAATGCTCTGCTTCACGGTATGAGACCTGAGGTAAATCAATAGTTCCATTACCACGACAACAACCGGATCATTTTCCGATTGGCGATGATCTTGACATAATGGATATTCTGACGACCGAAAGCAAAGCATCCTGCCAGAAAGTCAGGGTTTATAGGCTGAAACGAAACGGGCTGAAAGCATCCCATCATCTTCATTTCACGACCGGTTGTACGATCCTCTTCATCCGGCCGATCGAAGGAAATCGTTAACTTGACGCTGTTCCCTGAAATACCTGAACGCTTTCCCGGGCAAGGGTTCAGGATCGCCGGAAAGTCGCTTTCCGTCGGAGAGGAAAACAGGTCTTGGAGAAAAATGACAGTATCCGTATCCCGAACAGTTCAGATACTGTTACGGAAACTCTTCGTTTTTCGAATCTAAATACGATAAATCCAGATACGTCGTTTTTAAATTCGTCGTATCTGGATTTACTTTCATGAATGCCTGTGATATACTCCATTAAGTCAAACAGCGAAAGAAACAGGCCCGGTACTCTGCACCGGTTTGTCAAATAATCCCATCGGTGCCAAAAGCCAAAGCGACATCAAAAGGAGGATTCGTCGATGCTTTATTTCAGAGACAAGGAGAAAGAACAACTGCGTTTTTTTCTGAGCCAGCCGCGTTATAAGGCCATGGCCATCTACGGCCGCCGTCGTACAGGAAAAACGGCTCTTGTCCTCGATTTTTTCGAAAACCAACCCACACCAACGTCACTCTACTATCAATGCACCACTTTCGATTATGCTACCTGCCTCTTTGATTTTGTATCGGCACTGTCCTCCTTTGCACCTGATCTGGAGCGTGCACTCCGTCCGTATACAACCTTTCGGGACGTTTTTTCCTATCTTTCTTCCACTTCGACACCTCATCCGGCTGTCATTGTGATTGATGAGTTTCCTTTCCTTGCAAAAAAGGACGAAAATGTCGCTGTTGAATTCCAGTGGATCATTGATCACGCGCTGAAAGAGATGAAACTCATTCTTCTCGGATCCAATCTTTCTTTTATGCGCAGGCAGATTCAGGACAGGGGATCTCCGCTTTACGGCCGTTTTGACACCCTCCTGGAACTTCTTCCTTTCTCATTTTCTGAAATCCATCAGCTGTTCCCCTCATTCGAAGAAGCCATGGAGGTATATGCGCAAACCGGAGGCGTTGCTCAATACGTCATGTTTTTCCTGGACTACCCATCGGTCAGGGACGCATCCAGGGCGCTCCTGTTTGACCGGAACGGGCGCTTATTTACGGAAGCCCCGAACCTGCTCATGCAGGAAGTTCGGGATACAACGACGTATGTATCCATTCTCCGGACCATTTCGGGCGACGCGAAAGACCCCGGGCAAATCGCTCATCTGGCAAATCTGGATCAGCGCAACATCTACCCCTATCTCAATAAACTGACTGATCTGAACATTCTCGCACCTGTCGACAATTCTCTCTCGAAAAAGTCGGAGCGAAGGTATCGTATCCAATGTCATTAAATTGGGGTCAACATCCCAGAGCCTCGGTTTCCAAGGGTATGTGTACTAAAACACGGCTGTTGTCGACCAAAAAATGGCCACCGGATTTAGCTTATGTCCGAGTGACCATTTTTTTTGACAGTCCGGAGTACAAGATGTGAAACAATGGCCACTTTTCCTTTCGATGTGAGCATTTCTCTTCAAAAAGGACATAAAATACCAAGCCATGCTCAGATGGCTTAAAAAAAGACTGAAAGTCTGTCTTTAACGATACAAGAAGGAAGCAAATGGTATAGTTCTCAGATTCCTCTTAAAACTCCTGCCTTTTCTCACAGGAACTTTGTATCG
>JAFUBF010000138.1 GCA_017460325.1 Clostridia bacterium
AAATTGCTGAGAGTAACTCCTGCTCAGTTTGAAAGCGTACTTTCTCTCATTCAGGAAAAGCCTGAACTTGATGATGAACAGGAATCCAAGCCGTATACGGGATCGTCTGAGTTACCGGAGGCGAGGTGTGGGGTAATTTGTTAATGTTCCATGAAAATGTGATAGACACTTCATTAAATTGGTGCTATAATCAGAGACATCCCGGCAGGTTTCTCTGTTCAGGAGAGTCCGGTTTCCCTTTTGGTTCTTCCGCGTCTGACGCGAGGAATAAATAATTAACAAAGGAGAACACCCCCATGAAAAAACTGATCGCTCTGGTTCTGTCTCTTGCTCTCTGCATGATGGCGGCCAGTGTTCTGGCCGATATCGTGATCTGCCAGAATAAGGTTGAGATCACTGCTGCCATGCAGGATTTTGCCAAGCTGTACACAGAGAAGACCGGCGTTGATGTGAAAGTCATCACCGGCGGCGGATCCTCTGACTACAACACGGTTCTGAAGGCAGAAATGGCCTCAGGCCGTGAGCCGGACATCTGGGTCATCGAAGGACCGACCGGCTATGAGCTCTGGAAAGACAAGATTGCCGATATGACCGGCGAAGAGTGGACCAAGTACACCGCAGCGGCTTACATGGACGGCGACAAGGTTGTCGGCTTCCCTGTGGCAGTTGAGGGATATGGCCTTGCTTACAATAAGGACATCCTTGACAAAGCTGGCATCGACCCCAAGACCCTCACCAACGTGGATGCGTACAAGGCTGCTTTCGAGAAGCTGGATTCCATGAAGGATGAACTGGGCCTGGATATGGTCGTTTCCATGGTCGCCGGCACTGTGCCTGGCATGACCTGGGTCACTGGCCTCCACAACTTCAACGTTTACCTGACAGTTGGCAACGAGCGCAACGACACCACCTATATCGACCAGGTTCTGGCCGGCAAGGTGGACGAGGCCCGTTTCCATGAGTATTGCCAGTATGTCGAGCTGCTGTTCAAATACAGCACCCAGGACATGCTGCTCAACGGCACCCAGGATGCGCAGCTGGCTGCTTTCGCCAATGGCAAGGCTGCTTTCTATCATCAGGGCAACTGGATGGATCCTTCCCTGGTACAGCTGAATCCCAGCTTCGAAATCGCCTATGCGCCCCATGCGTTCCTGCATGAGGACACCGACGGAATCCTGGTCAATCCTCCTTCCTGGTATGTTGTCAATGCCAACGGCAACAAGGATGAGGCTATTGCGTATCTCAACTTCCTCGCCACCAGCGATGAGGGCGCAGATTACATGGTTAACAAGGCCGCGATGGTGCCTGCGTTCACCAACGTAACCCTCACTCCCGCCACCCCGCTCTCCAAGTCCGTCATGGAATGGAATGCAGCCGGAAAGACCTATGACTGGCAGCAGTACAAACTGCCCGACGGCTTTGGCATGGGCACCCTGGGACAGATCTATGAGCTTCTGGCCCAGCAGGCAATCGACGTGGATACCTTCGAAGTCATGATGAAGGATGCCATTGCCGGTCTCGCCAAGTAAGACTGTTATCCGATTAACCTGCGGGGGCCGCACCAGTATTCCTTTGGTTGCGGCCCCTTTTCGTTAAACATCTGTTAAACGGAGGACCTGTACCGGACTATCCCGATCATGAGGGGGAAAAGGGTGCAGCTTATCCGGCGCAGATCACGCAGGACAAATAAAAGGGGGGAATCCATATGACCAGTAAACAGCGGCGCAAACTGACAGAGGTGCTGTTCCTGCTGCCCACAATCCTTGCGTTCATTATGGTCATTATCATTCCGTTTATCTACGGTATTTTCTATTCCTTTACGGACTGGCAGGGCACCGGAACCTTTACGAAAATGGTCGGCTTTGAAAACTATAAAGCCATTTTCACGGAGCCGGCTTTCCTGCATTCGTTCCTCAAGACACTGGAATTTACGATCATTAACATCATTACGGTCAATGTCGTGGCGTTCGTCATTTCTTTGCTGGTGACCAGCGAGATTCGTGGACGGAACCTCTACCGTGCCGGTTTCTTCGTACCGAACCTGATCGGCGGTATCGTACTCGGTCTGATCTGGCAGTTCATTTTCAGCAGCATTCTGCCTGCTGTCGGACAGAGCCTTCACTTGGGGTTCCTGAGTAAATCACTGCTGTCCAGCAAAGACACCGTCATGTTTACCATGGTTACGGTCAATACCTGGCAGTATGCCGGCTATATCATGCTGATCTACGTGGCGGCGATTCAGAATATTTCCAAGTCGGTTCTCGAAGCGGCTGAGGTGGACGGTGCCAGGTACTGGACGAGGATCACCCGGATCCAGATCCCGCTGATGGCCAATGCCTTTACGATTTCTCTGTTCCTGACGCTGACCAACAGCTTCAAGATGTACGACGTGAACGTCGCCCTGACCAACGGCGGTCCTGTCGGTGTGTTCATGAACAAGCCGGTGCAGTCCTCTGAACTGCTTGCCCTGAACATTTATCAGACGGCATTCAAGTACAACAACATGGCACAGGGCCAGGCAAAGGCAGTTCTTTTCTTCATCGTTCTGACTGTGTTCTCGATTATCCAGGTATCCTATAACAAGAGCAAGGAGGTTGAGGCGTAATGGCAAAGAAACAGCCCGAGCAGATTGAGCGCATGGCAGGTTCCATCCCGCATCCGGGACGTCGGATCGCTCTTGAAATTCTCACGCTGATCCTCTTCATCCTGTTCATGATGCCTTTCGCAATCGTTCTTCTCAACTCCATGCGTACAAATGCCGAAATTATCAATTCTCCGGTCGGTTTCCCCGAGAATCCGGCGAACCTCTTTCAGAATATTTCGGACGTATGGAACAATCCGACCTTTAATTTCCTGACCTCTGTTCGTGACAGTCTGATCATTACCATTTTCTCTCTGGCAGTGATTTCCATTTTCTCTGCCATGGCAGCCTGGGTTCTGGTTCGGAACAAGACCCGCTGGAGCAATGTCCTGTTCCTCATGTATGTGGCGGCCATGGTCATCCCGTTCCAGGTTGTCATGTTCCCGTTGCTGACCTGGTTCAAGACCCTGGGTGATTTCATTCACATTCCGATGCTGCGGTCCTATCCGGGTATCATCTTTGCCTATCTGGGCTTTGGTGAGGCAATGAGTATCTTCATCTTCCATGGCTTTATCAAGGGTGTTCCCCTCGAGCTGGAAGAGGCGGCTGACATTGACGGATGCTCCCGTGCCGGGACGTTCTTCCGCATCGTGTTCCCGCTCCTGCAGCCGGTGTTTGTGACGGTTCTGGTTCTTAACGGTCTGTGGATCTGGAACGACTATCTGCTGCCGCTGCTTCTGCTGGGTGCCTCCGGTGATATCCGGACCATCCCTCTGGCGGTACAGGGATTCAACGGTTCCTTCGTCAAGCAGTGGAACCTGATCATGGTTTCCACCCTGCTGGCCATGCTGCCGATC
>JAFUBF010000139.1 GCA_017460325.1 Clostridia bacterium
CCTCTGTCAGTCATACGGTGCCGAAAGCCAAGGCAACACCAGAGGAGGAGAACATGAAAATCACATCATTCAGCCCGCTGATCATGACCAATAACTCGGAGGGCGTCAGAGAGATTTTTGAATCACTTGGTTTTGAAAAACGTCATGAAAAGAAAAGTGTAACAGAAACAAACGACGGGGGTTTCCGAATGAAGGACGCCGACGGACATGGCGTCTCCATTGCACAGGTCAATCAGATCCCGCGGGATATGGTAACGGTGCAGATGAACGTATCCGATTTCGAAGAAGCCATTGCGCTCCTGAAAGAACATGGATTCAGGAACATGAAGGGAGAGGACGATGTCATTGATACGGGTTCCTCCAAAACGGCTGTCATGATCGCACCTTCCGGATTCGCAATTAATGTTGTGTATCACATCAAAAACAGATAGGCCTTCCGGATTCTGACGGCATATGAAAAGATCAAAACCCCGGAACAGATGTATTATTCTGTCCGGGGCTGTATTATGTGAATCCGCCGGAGACTGGATGGCGCTGTTTCGTCTCCGTTCGGAAGTCAGACCAGCTATGCGGGCAACTGGTAATCCACCCCATGAGACGGGGATACAGCAATTTGCCGGGAAGAAACCAGCCTGCTCCTCAGATCAGCACGGTGGATGGGATTTGCTCTGCAGGCGAAGGGGAAAGGTTTTTCTCTGTGCTCAGAAGATCCCGTTCAGGAGGAAAGGTCATCGGTATAAGCAGGGTGGGAGACACACCTGCACACCTGACAGGACAGGAAAGGCTCCCCACCGGGGAGCCTGAGCTGTGATTTTACTGGAGAAACCAGTCGAGAATGTGACGGATATAGATATCCCAGAAATCCCAGTCATGACCGCCGGGTCCCTCTTCATAGGTGAGATCAGCGCGGCGGGATACCATCTTGTCCCGGACATCCTGGTTGAGCTTATACAGAAAGTCTTCGGTCCCGCAGGCCTGGTACAGCTTCGGGGAATAGCCTTCACGGACGGCTTTGTCGTAAAGGGCAAAAAGGTCATAAGGACTCCCGGGAAGGTGGTTTCCGTTTTCGACCGCTTCACCGAAGCAATCCTCCCACGCAAAGACGTTGACGTTGGGGTCTATGGTATCATACAGCGTGGCGATGTCCAGGGCACCGGACATGGAGGCTGCTTTGCCGAAAACATCAGGACGGGTAAGCCCCAGGTACCAGGCTCCGTAACCGCCCATGGAAAAGCCGGCCACAAAGGTTTTCTTCGGGTCTTTTGTGACGGGGAACACATTGCGAATGAATACGGGAAGTTCCTTCGTGAAAAAATCTTTGTAATTCTGTCGGCAACGCATGTTCTGGTAGAAGGAATTACCGGCAGATGCCATGACGAGGGCAATTCCGCGTTCCTGTGCGTATCGTTCGACATTGGAAAAACGCAGCCAGGAAAAAGCATCACCATATGCTCCGTGGAGGAGATAAACGACCGGCAGACCAGTTTCATAATCGAACCGTTCGTTTGATTCAAGGTCTGAGATGGAACAGTTCGATCCCGGAGTCGGAATGAAAACATTGAGTGTAACGTTGCTTTCCATGGAGAAACTGTAGTAATGGGTTTCCATGAGTGCCATATGAAGGACCTCCTTGCAGGTTTTTGATGGTCAATTATCGGAGTGACCGCATCCGAAATGGACAGGAATATGGTCTGGGCTCCCGAAATGCGGCACAGGAAGATTATACCGGAATTGGCAATGAAATGCATCCCGAATCCGGCAAAAGTTCCGGTTTTTTCAGAACTCCCGGGAACAGGATCGACAGATGCACTGTGAATGAAACACATCCAGTAAGACGGCTTGTGTCTCTGGCAGTTGGTGGACAGACCGTGTCCCAAATCAGAGAGATACTGGGAAACAGACTTAAGGCAATGTGCAGGACTGCTGCAAAATGATCAGGAGGAAAAGGAAAAATGAGTAAATATCTGGATAAAGCAAAAGAACTGAGGGCTATCGTTGTCCCTCACTACAACTGCGGGCAGTCTGTTGTGCTGCCTTTTGCCGAGGATGCAGGACTGACGAAAGAGCAGGTAATGGGAATCTGTGCCAACTTTGGCGGCGGACTCAAACGTGCCTCTGCCTGCGGCGCCATTACCGGCGGTCTGGTGGTCTTGGGACTGTTTGGCATTGACAATCCGGCCGAGTATTATCAGGTACTTCGTGAGCGACACGAGGGGATGCTGGACTGTGCCGATCTGCTGCGTCGAAACAAGGAACTGGGTGGGGAAAGAAAGCCACATTGTGATGCTCTGGTCTTTGAGTGTGTGCAGCTGGTTGAGGAGATCCTGAGGAAAGCCGGGAAGCTGGGATAACGGTTCGCCTGGCCGCTCAGGTACATGACCGTGCAGTTCGGTGGCAGGGTCCGGGTTAGCCGACTCAGGAACGTGTCGGGAGGACCATTTCCCGAACGACTTTTTCAGGTCATTTGTGGAAGGCAGTGTTGATGAGAGAAATGGACAGGCGGGCTTGTCCGGGGAGGAATGAATCATGATACAGCGTTTTGTCTTTGGCCATATGATTGAAACAGACACTGTTCCGGTGAAACCTGAGGCAGTGAACAGCTCTGTCCCGGGATTTACGGTAGATGAAAAGGAGCAGTGTTTCTCGTATACCCTTGGGAAGGAAGACCGGGTATACGGCCTTGGCGAAAATGTGCGGGGAATCAACAAGCGGGGATGGATCTACCGAAGCTGGGCAACCGACAATACGAATCATGCGGAGGATGCGCATGAGCTGTATTCCGCGCACAATTTCCTGGTTGTTGACGGAGAGGAGCGCTTTGGACTGTTTCTGGATTACGGCGGGATGGTTACTTATGATATCGGTTATACCGATATGAATGTCCTCACCATCCGTGTAAGTGATTTCAACTTGGACGTGTACAGGATCAGCGGAGATTCGGTCCTGTCCATTGTACATCAGTTTCGCGAGATGATTGGCAGGAGCTATATTCCGCCCAGGTGGGCATTTGGCTTCGGGCAGAGTCGCTGGGGCTATACCTGCGAGGAGGATATCAGACGGGTAGTCAGCAAACACCGGGAACTGGGCCTGCCGCTTGACAGTGTGTACATGGACATCGATTACATGGACAACTACAAGGACTTTACCGTGAATACGGAACGTTATCCGGACCTTGCTGCGCTGTCTGCGGAGTTATCCGATCAGGGAATTCACCTGATACCGATTATTGATGCGGCGATCAAAAAAGAAGAGGGCTATTGGGTTGCGGAGGAGGGACTTCGTAACGGCTATTTCTGTACGGATATAGATGGAAGGCCATTTGAGGGTGCTGTCTGGCCGGGATCTTCGTTTTTTCCGGATGTGCTCAACCCGGAAGTGCGCACCTGGTTCGGCAGGCAGTACAAAACGCTCCTGGACATGGGAATCGAAGGATTCTGGAACGACATGAATGAGCCATCCATCTTTTATACGGAA
>JAFUBF010000140.1 GCA_017460325.1 Clostridia bacterium
CCCCAGATCCTGCGGGGCACAGGTGTCAAATACCTGGTGACCCAGAAGATCTTCTGGTCCTACAACGAGGGGGATCAGTTTCCCTACCATTATTTCACCTGGCAGGGCGCCGACGGTTCCGAGATTGATTCCTTCCTGCCCACCAGCTATACCTACCGCACCGATCCCGGGGAGATCTGCGAGGCCTGGAAGAAGCGCGTGGAGAAGCGCGGTCTGGAGGCGTTCCTGCTGCCCTTCGGTTACGGGGACGGCGGTGGCGGACCCACCCGTGATCATATCGAGTATCTCCTGCGGGAACGTGATCTGGATGGGATGCCCCGGACCCGAATGGCGGGGCCGGTGCAGTTCTTTGAGGACATGGAGGCACAGGGCGGCCCGAAACACACGTATGTCGGGGAGCTGTATTTCTCTGCTCACCGTGGGGTCTTTACTTCCCAGGCGGCTATTAAGAAGGGAAACCGCCGGGCGGAACTGGCCCTGCGTGAGGCGGAGATGTGGGGCAGTCTGGCCCTGCTGAACGGCGCTGAGTATCCGCTGGCGCGAATGGATGCGGCCTGGAAAAAGCTGCTGCTGAATCAGTTCCACGACATCCTGCCCGGATCCTCCATTGCCCGGGTGTACGAGGAGGCACGGCGGGATCATGACCACATCATTGCCGAGGCGGAAGCCGTTCGGGAAAGTGCCCTGCAGGCCCTGACCGGTGGGGAGGGCGTGACGGTGTTCAATTCCCTTTCCTTCCCCCGCACCGGTCTTGTCCGGCTTCCGGAGGCGTATGCGCAGGGCGCGCAGACGGAGGATGGGACGCAGTTTCCCGGGATGCCCACCGGGGATGGGGCGCTGGTTCTGGTGCAGGTGCCGCCCTGTGGCGCGGTGAGCCTGCTGCCCTGTACATGTGAACCGGTTACCACTGCCCGCGCTCATCTGACGGAGAATGGGGCGTGCATTGAAAATGAGCGGATCCGTGCTGTGCTCAACCGGCGCGGCGAGATCATCTCCTTTGTGGACCTGAAGGGAGGCCGCGAATTTGCCGCCGGTCCCATGAACCGTCTGCTGATGTACAGGGATGTTCCCCGCCGGTTTGATGCCTGGGACATTGATTCCAACTATATCCTGCAGCCGGTGGCCCTGGATGAGCCGGTAACGCTGACGGTCCGGGAATCTTCCGGTCTGCGTGCCGTGGTACATCTGTCCCGGAAGGTGCTGAATTCCACCTTTGAGCAGGACATCGTGCTGAGGGCGGGAAGTGACAGGCTTGACTTTGTGACGGAGGTGGACTGGCACGAACTGCACCGCCTGATGAAAGTGGAATTCCCCGTAGCGGTTCAGGCCACGGAGGGGATCAACGAGATCCAGTTCGGGTACATGATGCGGCCGACGCACCGGTCACGTCTGTACGATTCGGACCGCTTCGAGGTCTGTAACCAGCGATACAGCGCTCTGTGTGATCAGAACCATGGCGCAGCCGTGCTCAATGACTGCAAGTACGGCATCAGCATGAACGGCAACGCCCTTCAGCTGACCCTTCTGCGGGCGGCGGCGTCGCCGGAGATGCGTGCAGACAACGGACATCACACCTTCACCTACGCCTTCATGGCGTGGGAAGGTTCGTTTATGGACAGCGAGGTGGTACGCGAGGCGTATGACCTGAACGTCCCGTGGGTGGTGTCCGGCGGATCCTGTGCATCTTTCAGCGCCTTTGAGGTAGATGCACCGAATGTGTTCATCGACACGGTAAAGCCCGCCGAGGACGGCAGCGGAGACCTCATTCTGCGTCTGTATGAGGCCAAACGCGCGGAGATGACCTGCCGCCTCTCAATCCGCGTCCCGGTCCGGAAGGTCTGGACCTGTGACATGCTGGAAAACAGGCAGGAGGAGCTGCCGGTGAACGGCGAATGTGTTTCGCTGGATTTCCACACGTTTGAGGTCCGGACGCTGCGGCTTGAGTGCCCGATACCGGAGAGGCGGACCTGACAGGAATCGCAGAATTAGTCGGGAGTGCCCGGTGCACTCCTGATTTTCTGTGTACTGTCACCGAAAAATATTATGCAGAGTATCCTGAGAAATGGTTCGATTTCGCGGCCTGTTTTGGGAATAATTCACAAATGACTTGCACTTTCTGGATCGAAAATGATACAATGTTAATCGATTTGCAAAACTGTATCCCCAAAGGATGCATGAGGAGGAAAGGATATTGAGTACATTTTTACAGGCGTGTGTGAATGGACTCCTGATGGGAGGATTCTATTCACTCATGGGAATGGGACAGAACGTTATCTTCGGCGTCATGAAGATCGTTAACTTCTGTCACGGCGAAATGCTCATGGTCGGTATGTATCTGACATACTTTCTATGTACAACCTTCGGGCTTGATCCGTATCTCTGTGTTCCGCTCGTGGCCATCATCATGTTCTTCCTGGGTGCCCTGATTCAGCACACCCTGATCACCCCGTCACTGGGAACAAAGAGCTTTACCAATCTTCTGTTCCTGACGGTCGGCCTGGGGCTGCTGTTCTCAAACGGCGCACTGGTGCTGTTCGGATCCGAATACCGGACCATTCCCACCAGCTATTCACAGGTGTACATCAATATGGGACCGGTCACTCTGGCACTGCCGAGACTGATCAGCTTCGGGGTCCTGATCGTCATATCCGTTGCTCTGTTCGCTTTCCTCAAGTATTCCACCGTCGGCAAGCAGATCCGGGCGGTCTCGCAGAACCCGGTAGGCGCCGAGGTGGTGGGCATCAACACCAAGCGGATCTACCTCCTGACATACGGCCTGGGCGCGGCCCTTGCCGGTATCGCCGGAGCTCTTCTGACCGGCTTTTACACGATTTTCCCGACGGCGGGTGCCAGCTTCGGCTTCCGTGCCCTGATCGTCGTGGTGGTGGGCGGACTCGGATCCATTCCGGGTGCTTTCTTTGCCGGTATTTTCCTCGGACTCCTTGAAACCATGGTGGCGCTGTTCATCAGCCCCTCCTACAGTGACCTGATCGTTTTCGTGACGTTCATTGTCATTCTGGTTGCACGTCAGTTGATTATCATCAGGAGGAAATAAGAATGAGCGAAAAGAGAAGAGCGGTTCGCGCGTATCACAGGAATCTGGCCATCGCGCTGGGTGCCCTGCTCCTGATATTTGTCTGCATTCCGTTATTTGTCAAATCCCCGTATATCCTGAATATCTTTGTTCTGGTGTTCTACATGTCCACGCTGTCCATGGCCTGGAACCTGCTGGGCGGCATGACCGGACAGAACTCCCTGGGCCATGCGGCCTATATGGGCCTGGGTGCCTATGCCAGCTGCCTGCTGATTACAAAGGCGGGCGTTAACCCCTGGTTCTCCGCCATTCTCGGCATGGTGATTGTCGGACTGGTGGCCGGTATCATCTTCTATCCCTGCTTTATTCTGCGTGGACCTTACTTTACTCTGGTGTCCATCGCCTTCGGCGAGGCGCTGCGGCAGTTTATCATCAACTCCACCTTCTTCGGACGCGCCAGCGGCGTCGGCCTGCCTTTCGGCCGGGATTCCTGGCTGAACTTCCGCTTCGGAAGCAAAATTCCTTACTATTATGTGGGTCTGGCCATGCTGCTTCTGGTCTACCTCCTGATGAAGAAGATTGAACGCTCCAAGATGGGCTATGCGCTGCGGACCATTCGTGAGGATGAGGACGCGGCGGCGGCCATCGGCATTAATCCGACACGCTATAAGATCATGGCGGTTGTGGTTTCGGCTATGGTGGCGGCGCTGGTTGGTTTCTTCTACGCCAGTTATATCCGCTATATCGATCCGGAGCTGATGGTTCTGGCCAAGTCCACCGAGTCCGTGTTGCCGGCCGTTGTCGGCGGTGCCGCCTATGTGGAAGGACCGCTGGTGGGCGGACTGATCATGATTCCGCTCTCCGAATTCCTCCGTGCCAAGTACAGCTCCATCCTGCCCGGCATCAACATGCTCCTGTATGCTGTGGTGCTGCTGGTGGTCATCCGTTTCCGGCCGACGGGAATCCTCGGCTGGTACATGAACAGCAAGGCAAAACAGTTTATTGATACAAAGATTCTCCGGAAACCGCCGATTGAGGTTCTGGAGGAAGTGGAACTGGCGAAAATGAGCGGGAAGGAGTGAGAGGGATGAGCGATTCAAAGATTATTGAAGTGCAGCACATTACCAAGCGGTTCAAGGGACTGACGGCCGTAAAGGATGTTTCCTTCTCCGTCCGTGAGGGAGGAATCACCGGCATGATCGGACCCAACGGCGCCGGGAAATCCACCACCTTCAATATGATCTGTGGCTATTACCCGCCGACGGAAGGGAAGATCTTCTACAAGGGACAGGACATCACGGATAAGAAAGCCTACGAATACACCAATATGAAAATTGCCCGGACCTTCCAGATCATGAAGCCGCTGAAGAACCTCAGTGTGCTTGAAAACGTGGTTGCCTCCGCCTACTTCGGGCATGCGGCAGCCAAAAATGAACGGGAGGCCAAGGAACGGGCCATGGAGATCCTGCAGTTTACGGGCCTCTATGAAAAGCGCCACATTCTTTCAAAGGACATGGGTACACCGGACCAGAAGCGCCTTGAAATGGCCAGAGCCCTGGCCACGCGGCCGGAAATGCTTTTCCTCGATGAAAACATGGCCGGACTCAACCCGGCGGAAACCGAAGCGGCCATTCAGCTGATCCGGAAGATCAACGAGTCCGGGGTGACCATCTTCCTCATTGAGCACATCATGCAGGCGGTTGTCAGCCTGTGCGAAGAGGTAATCGTGCTTCACCACGGCGAAAAGATCGCGGAGGGAACACCGGCTCAGGTCATGAACGACCCCTATGTCATGGAGGTCTACCTGGGAAAGAAGGAGGGCGCAAATGCTTAATGTTGAAGGACTGCGGGCCGGATACGGCGCCGTGAATATTCTCTGGGATGTGACCTTCCGGGTAGATGATGCTGAGATTGTGGCCATCCTCGGTTCCAACGGCGCCGGGAAGACCACCATGGTCAGAACCGTTACCGGCATGATCCGTCCCGCGGCCGGCTCGGTGAATGTCAACGGAGAGGAACTGGCGCGGCATAATTCCCGCTATATTCTGGATAAGGGAATTGTGCAGGTTCCGGAGGGACGTCAGCTCTTTACTGAGATGACGGTACTTGAAAATCTTGAGATGGGTGCCTTCAACAAGGAGACGAAGGGACACTTTGCGGAAAATCTCAGGCTGGTCTATCAGTGGTTCCCCAAGCTGGAGGAACGGGCCCGGCAGGCAGCCGGTACGCTCTCCGGCGGTGAACAGCAGATGGTGGCGGTTGCAAGGGCGCTGATCGGCATGCCGAAGCTCCTGATTCTGGATGAGCCCTCCCTGGGCCTTGCACCCAACATCGTGGATGATATCCTGAACGTGGCCTCCACCCTGGTTAAACAGAACGGCATCTCGGTTCTGCTGGTCGAGCAGGACATTACCAAGGCGCTGGCCTGTGCCGACCGCGGATATGTCATTGAAAACGGACATATTGCGCTTGAGGGAACGGCGAAAGAGCTTGCTGCCAATGAGCATGTTAAGAAAGCCTATCTGGGAATCTGATCCATCGTTGTTAACACCGTGGCAGTTCGGTGTTTAACATAAATTATTATAGGAGGACGAACATGAAGAAGCTCATTTCCATTCTGAGCATCATTGCAGTGCTCACCACACTGGTTGTTGGTCTTGCCGTGGCTGACGAAGCTCCGATTAAGATCGGCACCATCTATGCCATGTCCGGCGGAAACGCCGCCATCGGCGAGAACATTCTGCGCGGTATTGATTTCGCCGTAGCCGAGATCAATGCCAAGGGCGGCGTCAACGGCCGCATGCTCGAGGTTGTTCGCGGCGACCACGCCGGCGATCCTGCCCAGGGCAAGTCTGAGGCCGAGCGCCTCATCACACAGGAGCATGTCGATGTCATGATGGGCTGCCATATGTCCACGGTCACCGAAGTTGTGGCTCAGGTGTGCACCCAGTACGGTGTTCCGATGATCACCGCTATCTCCACCCTGGACCGTCTGAGCGATCCGGATCACGAGGCGATGGATTATTTCTTCCGTCTCTGCCCGCTCAACTCCGTCTATGTTGAGGATATGCTCAAGTATCTGAAGGATACCGCTACCCAGACCGGCGAGGAAGTCAAGACCATCGCGATCTTTACCGACCGCGCTGCCATCGGCCAGGAGCTGATCCGCTGCGTCGACCTGTTCAAGGAGAAATATGGCTTTGAACTCGTGGCGACCGTTGACTACAGCAGCAATGCTACCGACCTGAGCGCTCAGGTACTGGCTCTCAAGAAGGCCAATCCCGATGCAGTCCTCTGCGACTCCTATATCGGCGATGCAACCCTCTTCGTGCAGACCCTGAAGGCCCAGAACTACACCCCGAAGCTCATCGTGGCCAAGGCCAACGGCTTCACCGATCCCGCTTTCATCAGCAACCTCAAGAACCTCGCCAATGGCGTGGCTTCCGTTGTTGAGTTCAACCCCGACCTGATCAACGGCACGGAGATCAACGAGGAGTTCAAGGCTCAGTATGGCGTTAACATGAACGGCCACTCCGCTGAGTCCTACACCGTCGTATGGATCTTCAAGACGGCGATTGAGGCCGCCGGCTCTACCGATGGCGCTGCTGTCCGTGATGCGATCGCTGCACTGGATATCCAGGGCGAATTCCCGGGCGGACGCAAGATCATCCTGCCGTATGACCGCATTCACTTTGAGAACTATGATCTGGCTGGCGTACAGCACTACAGAGACAACACCTCTGCCTCCGTTGCTATCGCTCAGGTTCAGGACGGCGAGTGGAAGACCGTATGGCCCTTCGACTTCACCGAGACCAAGGTTCTCTATCCGGCTCCGCTGCAGTAACAGCAACGCCTATTCCTAACTGCTAAAATGATGCCGCCCGTTTTTCGGGCGGCATATTTTCTTCTTCCGGGCTGTGTTAGGCCACAGATGAAAAGTGCCCGGAATGCCCGTATTACGGGGTTTTCCGGCACATTTTCCGGTGTCCGGTCGAAACTCATGGCAGTTCCCTGGATGGAACAAACGACAGTGTCGGGGATTCCCCTCTGAAAGCTTGTGAGCTGGATCCCAGAGGGGACAACAGGTTCATTTGTCCGCAGGAATGTTCTTTTTTCCTGCATTCGCGAAGAGCCGGGTGGCTTCCTCACCTGATGCACTGCACAGGTGAATCACAGCCTTTTCAGGCCGGTTAAACCCACGCATAAATCCATCCGGAGAGGAGAGATCAAACGCATCTGTCTGAGAAAAGACTTCCTGGCTCCGGACCACGGAATAGGTGATGCCCTGTTTGTCTCGAACAACGGTGATCATTGCCACTTCCGGTGTCTTTTCCTCCACAGGGGGTGCCCCCAAAATGGAGGAAAGCGCTTCCTCGACAGAATTGTATCCGCACGGTTCGATATGATTCGGTTCGGGTATTAATGCCTGCAATTGCGCCGCATCATTTGAGAGACGAATCGTCTTTTTCCACAGAACCGGTTCTGTCTCCGGCGTGCATACGGCATGAAAATGGCGGATTGACTCAAGGATGCCCATGATCACAGGCTGCTCTTCCGGTGTGGAGAGCAGCCTGAATATCTGTTCTGCATGCGCAATCCACTCAGCAGGATTGGCAGATGGCAGGTAGACCAGACGGGCAGGTTTCTTTCCGTGATAAAGGAATGGTTCCTCCGAAAAGCCAATGGCATAGTACGACAGAAAAGGGTCATTCGGCTGGCTGCTGATCAGTTCATTCAGGAAATCCTGCATGGACAGAGACTTTTTTCTCCAGGTTTCTTTTGCATGATCGGATGCTGTCTGAATCACGTCCTGAAGCGTTATCTGTTTCGGATACTTTTTCAGCTGTTCGGCAAGCAATCGGTTACGGGTCAGGAATACCTCTTCGCCGGGAATTAACGCTTTGTCACTTGTGCACACAATAATACTGCTTGCGCTCCCGGACAGATAGATTCCGACAATGCATATGCATTTTAACTGCGTCGTGCCGGTCGTGGAAAACTTCCACGAGGTATTCCTGCTGAGCGTGAGATGCATCTTTGCCAGTTCGTTGTTTACCAGCGTTTCCGATACGCCCAGTTGTTCCGCAAGCTTCTTCCTTGTCCATGTCTCATCGGGATTAGCATTGAGGAGCGATCTGATTTTCTCCCGGATATCCGGAACCGCAGATTTTGAAGTGGCACCGCCTCCGTGTTCGCTGTACAGTGCATCAATTCCGCCTTCAAGGAAACGTTTCCGCCAGCGCGTGACTGCGTCCTTGTTTACGCCCACTTCTTTTGCGATATCCCTGGTATTTCTGCCTGCTGCAATCGCAAGGATGATAGCGGCCCTTTTCGCCAGCTTATCATCCAAAGGATCTGCGGCCATGGTCTGGAGCTCTTTCATCTGTGCTCTGTCAATAACAATGGATTTCTTCAAGACAAGAACCTCCCGTAATATAAGATGTAAATAAAATTCTACCGGGATTCCTTTCGGGCGTCAATATCCGTGGTTCAATAAAAACAATAGAACTGGATCGACACAGAAAAACCTCCGGAGGATTCGGGGAAGATGCCAAGGCTGAAAAGAAGTTTGTTCTGCGATTTTTGAAAAAACGACCTGCAAACATGGCGGGACGTTCGTATATACTGGTGAAACAAGTCGTTTCAGCGGGACAAAACCGGACCAATGTTTCGTCTTATAGATGTGCTGGGGCACAAAAAAGAAGAGGAGTATGAAAATGAATAAAAAGTTTACAGTATTGATGGTGGCTGTTCTCGCAGCGGTCATGCTCGTTGTATCAGGAATGGCGGAGGAGGACATTTTTTCCCGGATTCAGGGAAAACTGTTTGAGTTCTCCAGTGGCGCGGGTGCGTGGAGCACCGAACTGAAAGTGGATGAAAAAGGTGCGTTTACCGGCAACTTCCACGACAGTGAGATGGGTGAAACCGGAGAGGGTTATCCCAACGGCACGGTCTATGGATGCTCATTCCACGGGCAGTTCTCTGATCCTGAGAAAGTGGATGAGACCACCTGGAAGGTCGGGGTTAAGGTTGAGATGGATGAGGGACAGGTGTCCGAGGCCATTGAGGATGAGATCCGCTATGTAACCTCCGCTCCTTACGGACTGGAAAAGGCGCAGACCGTGGTGATTTATGAGGCCGGAACGCCCATCGAAAAGCTGCCTGAGGGCTTTATGGTATGGTCGCATCTGCAGGAAGTGGATCCGGATGCCAAGACGCTCCCGTATGATGCAATCTGGAATGAAACGGATGAGGCGGGATTTGTCGCCATTGAGCAGCCGGCCAATCTGCAGCTGACCATTGCGGGCGGATGGACACCGGCCGCGGATCCGACCATCACGGATGCCGTGCAGAACCTGATGAAAAAGGGTATGGAAGGACTGGTTGGAGTCAGTTACGTGCCGGTGGCCTATCTCGGGTCCCAGGTGGTGGCGGGAACCAATCACGCCATCCTCTGCCAGGCGACGGTGGTTTATCCGGGAGCCGCTCCGTATTTCGTGATCGTTTACCTGTATGAGGATCTCCAGGGCAATGTCACCCTGATGAATATTGCCGATTTCGATGTCGGAATGTTCTGCACCTATGGAGCAGACTGATACCCGTTTCAAAGAGGACAGTATCCTGAAAAATGCCAGCCCGTACAGGGCTGGCATTCCTTTTGTAGAATAACCGAAACGGCCAGGGACGTTGCAAAGTCCAGTTGCCCTAACATTGAGCGTATCAGGATATTCTGAGGAGCTTGAGTTTTCTGAATCCTCAAAGAGAGGAGGGAACTTCTGTTAAAGTCCGAGATCCTGCCAGGCACTCTGCAGGGATTCAATGATGTTGAGATGCTGCGGACACTGCGCCTCACAGGCACCGCAGCCGATACAGTGGTCGGCACCTGCGTTTGCGTTGATAATTCCCTGAAGATCATTGTCTTCTTTGGGATCGGTATTGTACAGAGAAGTCTTATTCCAAACGGCAAAGGTGCCGGGAATATTGACGCCGTTGGGGCAGGGCATACAGTAGCGGCAGTCGGTGCAGCCGATTTTGGTACGGCTCAGGTAGGCCTCCCGGACATCGTCCATGAGCTTCAGTTCTGCGGGAGTCATGATATTCGGTTCCACGGTATCAAAGATACGCAGGTTTTCATCCACCTGTTCCATTTCATTGCATCCGGAGAGGACAACAGCGACCTCCGGATGGTTGCAAAGCCAGCGGAATGCCCACTCCACCGGGGAACGTCTGACCGGGAACAGATCGTACAGGGCCTGGACATTGCTTGGTGCCTTGGCAAGACGTCCGCCGAGGAGGCCTTCCATGATGACGACGGGAATGCCGAGACGCCCGTCAAGCTCAAGGCCCTTCGTTCCGGCCTGGTAATTGATGTCCATGAAGTTGTACTGGATCTGGACCATGTCCCAGTCGTTGTCCTGGATGATTTTTTCGAAGGCGGGATAGTCATCGTGGAAGGAAAAGCACTTGTAACGGATCTTTCCCTTCTGCTTCAGTTCCTCAAAGAATTCGGGGGCGCCAATGGCTTTGAAGCGCTCCCAGCGCTCAGCGTTGACGGCGTGCATCAGGTAAAAGTCGATATGATCGGTCTGCAGTTTCCGGAGCTCTTCCTCAAAAAGCGCTTCCATGTCGGCGCGGCTGTGTACATAGTCGATGGGCATCTTGGTGGCGATGGTGACCCTGTCCCGGTATCCGTCACGGAGGGCTTTTCCCAGAACCGTTTCGGAGGTACGGTTCAGATAGACATAGGCCGTGTCGATATAAGTGACCCCTCCGTCAATCGCGTGGCGGATGAGGGAGATGGCTTTCTGCTCATCGATCGAGCTGTCACCGGAGGCCGGACCGTTAAAGCGCATGCATCCGAGGCCGAAAGCGGAGCCGGTGATTCCGAGTTTGCCAAAGGAACGGTATTTCATGTTAACCTCCAGATGAAAGGGAGGGTGTTACCACTGAGGATGAATCAGATCGCGGAGAAAGCGGTTGTAGATATCGGTGACGGCCTTCATCTGGGCATCCGTCAGGGGAGGAAGCTCAGCGGCACGGACGTTTTGAAGTACCTGTGCGGCCTTGCTGGCACCCGGAATGACAACACTGACTTCGGGATGCATGAGAATCCAGCGAATGGCAATGGGCGCCAGGTCCTCAGTCCCAAACACCTTCTTGAGTTCATTGGCGGCCTCAATGCCCAGCTCATAAGGAACGCCCGAGAAGGTCTCACCCTTGTCAAAGGAGGCGCCGTCCCGGTTGAATGTCCGGTGATCTTTCGGCCCGAAAGAGGTCTCCCTGGTATAGCGTCCGGTCAGGATGCCGCTGGCCAGCGGGACACGGGCGATAACGGCCACATTTTTCTTTGCCGCCATGGGGAAAAGGTGATCAAGGGGCTTGAGACGGAACATGTTGAAGATGACCTCCATGGCCGAGATATCAAATTCCATGGCAGCCAGGCCTTCGTCCACTTTCTCAATGCTGACGCCGTAACCGGCAATCTTGCCGGCCTTTTTCTGCCGCTCAAGTTCGGCAAAGATGTCATCCCGGCTAAAGACAGGTGTGGGCGGGCAGTGCAGGAGAATCATATCGAGCTTTTCAAGATTCATCCGCCGGAGGCTTCCGTCGATAAAGCCGGCGATGGCTTCGGGAGTATACATTTCGGCTGTGTGGGGATTCAGGCGCCGGCCGCATTTCGTGGTCACATAAAAACGATCCGGATGGGCGGCGATGTATTCCCCGATGGTTTCCTCGCTTTTTCCGCCGTTGTACACATCGGCGGTGTCGATAAACGTGATGCCGGCGGAATCGGCAGCCTCAAGAATCCGAATGGCTTCCTCATGGTTGAAGGGATCGCCCCAGCGGGTACCCAGCTGCCAGGTGCCAAGACCGATTTCGCTGACGGCCTGGCCACTCTTTCCAAAGATGCGCGTTTTCATTTTGACCTCCTTCTATTTTGAGCAGCGGCCTGACACGGTCCGCTGCAGGGTTGCAGTTTTGGGACGGTAAGGATCAGGACTGCCAGGGCATCTGCTCGGAGGGAACAGCGGCCCAGGGACTATTCTGTGTCTGCTGGCTGAGGAGGGTAAAATAAGCGTCCTCCAGCGCTTCCTCAAGGGGATACGGGATGGGACCGCCGGCCAGATAATCCGCCATGTCGAAAAGGATGGAGGCGATGGCAAATTCATCCTGGACGGTGTCCGGGGCAAGCTCTGCGGTAAATGTGCGCCTTCTGTCGCGGAGTGCCTGCGTATCCAGGCACCGGTACCGCTCCGGAACAGCAGGGGTCAGGGAAAGTCGCCTCGGCTCATTCTGTGCATCCAGATACAGAATCCGGGTATCGTTCCATTCGCCTCTTGTGTCACGGACAGTCAGGTGACGGGAGCGGATATAGGAGCGGTACTGAACCGGACAGAAATCGTAAATCGCTTCCTTCCCGGACTGAAAGGTGATGTGAACCGTGCTGCGCAGGGCAGAGGCGGTCCGGCCATCCCAGAAGGCGCTGTTTCGAGAATCGGTTTCGACGTACTCCGAGGTGTGGGAGGTGCCGTGCAGGACATACGGTTCCATCCTGCCGCCAAGCAGGGCCCGGCGGATGAGACTCATGGCATGATAGTCATGAAGAAGGGAAATGTACATGCTGGTCGGATCCCCGATCTGACCGGACCGGATCACATCAAGACCGGCGGCGAGGAGAGGCTGGCGGTGATACTGCTCACAGCAGACGATCCGATCGCCTCGCAGATGCCGGTTCCACAGGCGGATCAGCTCCTCCTGGGTATTGCCCACCGGGGGTTCCGCCACCACGGGAATGCCGCGGTCGAGCCATTCCTCCGTTACCTGTGCGATACTGGCCCGGTCAACGGCGATCACGGCAAAGTCCGGGCGGAACGGAAGGTCATCTGCATGCAGGAAAGCCTCAAGGCCGGTCTGCAGGTGCATCAGGCGGACTTTTTCCGGTGAGCGGCACAGGTAGACCGCCCGGAACAGTTCCGGATAGGTCCGGGCAACCCGCGCATAGTACTGAGAACGGTAACCGGATCCGGCAATGACATAGGACAGCAATGGTTTTCCTCCCTCACAATGTTGCTTGGCTGTCGGCATCGTATGATTGACGGGAGATATACTTTGATAAACCGATGCAAAGCACCGGGACCTCTCCCTTCCGGGTTCTCCGGTGGCCGATACCGGAGAGCACTGCTTTGTTTTCCCGGCAGATATGAAAATGGTTCAGTTTCGATTGTATAGGAGATTTTCTTGATTTTCCGCTGAATATGAACTATAATTTGCACAAAATACGGAATTTTCAACAGTAAAGGAGGGGGGAAGGATGAAGACAGAGAGATATCTGGATGAGCGGGGGACGGAATGTGTGCATGCCGAAACCATGCTTCGCCCCCAGAGTTTCTCCATGGCCGGGAATCACTGCCACAGCTGCTATGAACTGTACTATGTGGAAAGTGGCGAGTGCTGTTTCCTGATTGAGGACAAGATCCATGATCTTCATGCGGGCGACTTCATTCTTGTTCCACCCATGGTGCTGCACTATACGCGGTATCCTTCCTCCGCCTGCCGCCGCACCATTGTCTTTTTCCGGCTGGATGACGTGAGCAGCGAGGTACGGGCACAGATGCCGGACCCGGAACACTTTTTTACGGAGAGTCAGATCTTTCAGGTTCCGGCCGCTTACCGGGAACAGATCTCCGGCTGTTTTAAACAGATGATCTCCGAGGAGAAGATCAATGATGCCCGTTCAGAGCTCCTGCGAAAATTCTATCTGCAAGGTCTTCTCCTGGTCTGCAGCCGTGTCTGTCTGTTCCTGCAGGGAATGCCGGACCGGATCCATACGACGGATCAGCAGATTCTGGAGGCTGCCCTGTATATCAGCGGGCAGTACATGGATATGATTACCACCCAGGACGTGGCCCGGGCGGTCGGGTTCAGCCCCAATTATCTGAGCCGGAAGTTCCGGCAGATGACGGGGATCGGGCTGCACG
This sequence comes from Clostridia bacterium, assembly GCA_017460325.1. GTDB lineage: Bacteria > Bacillota > Clostridia > Christensenellales > Aristaeellaceae > Ventricola. Next base: position 14,014 of record JAFUBF010000140.1, read on the forward strand.
AGTACCTGGTCTTTATCCGTCTGCATCATGCGGCGCAGGAACTGCTTTCCACCTCGGATTCCATCACGACCATCGCGATCCGCTGCGGATTTTCCGACAGCAACTATTTCAAGGATTCCTTCAAGAAGAAGTATGGAGTGACGCCGAGAAACTACCGGAAAATGACCTGAACCCCCGGCGGGTGACAGGTGAGGGCCCGGTGCTCTGCACCGGTTTGTCAAAACCTGTCTCCTGTCAATCGTACGGGGCCGAAAGCCAATGCAATACGAAAGGAACTGAATATGCGTTTTACCAAAATGGAGGGTCTGGGAAACGACTACATCTATGTCAGTCTTTTCACAGAGAAGGTGGAAAAGCCGGAGGAGCTGGCTGTCCGGATCGCAGACCGGCATTTCGGCGTCGGCAGTGACGGACTGGTGCTGATAGCCCCCAGTGAAACGGCCGATGTGCGGATGATCATGTACAATGCGGACGGATCCAGAGGAAAAATGTGCGGCAATGCCTCCCGGTGTATCGGGAAGTATGTGTATGAACGAGGTCTTGTCCGCAAGGAGGATCTGCTGCTGGAGACGGATTCGGGAATCCGGCCGATGCACCTGCAGATCAGGGATGGCCGGGTGATGGAGGTGACGGTGGACCTGGGCGAGCCGATCCTGGACCGGCCACAGATTCCCTGCACATTTGATTCTGAAGGGAAAACCGTTCCGGTCCGCCTGGATGACCGGGAATTTGCCGTGACGCCGGTGGGGGTTGGAAATGCCCATGCCGTCGTCTTTCTCCGGGAATCGGTGGATACCTTTGACCTTGCCCGTTACGGGTCGCTGCTGGAGCGGTACCCGGCTTTTCCTGAAAAGACCAATGCGGAGTTTGTCAATGTGATTTCCCCGGATCATCTTCGGATGCGTGTCTGGGAACGGGGAAGCGGGATTACCATGGCCTGCGGAACAGGTGCCGGTGCCAGTGCGGTGGCCGGCATGATCAACGGATTCACCGGGCCGAATGTCCGGGTCTCCCTGGATGGCGGGGATCTTTCCATTTCGATTCGGGACGGGCATGTCTTTATGACCGGACCGGCGGCTTTTGTCTGCGATGGAGTGTATCCCGCAGAGTAAAGACACTGGGTGTCCAGGCGCAGGTACCGTTTCTTCCTGAAAGCAGGAAAGGTGGCCGGCTTTTATGATACTGCTCCGAAATTAGCTCATAGAAGGAAGCGAAAACGATGATTTCTTTTGTACTCTCACTGGTTGTGCTCCTGGTTGGTTTTCTCGTATACGGTCGGGTGGTCGATAAAATCTTTGGACCGGATGACCGTACGACACCGGCGATTGCCATCAATGACGGGGTGGACTGCGTTCCCATGAAACCCTGGAAGGCGTTTCTGGTTCAGCTGCTCAATATCGCCGGTACCGGACCGATTTTCGGCGCACTGATGGGTGCCTGCTTCGGACCGGTGGTGTTCCTTTGGATCGTCTTCGGATCGATCCTGGGCGGTGCGGTTCATGACTATATGTGCGGAATGATTTCCAGTCGTCATGAGGGTCATTCCATTGCCGAACTGTCCGGTGTATACCTCGGCAATGTGGCCAGATGGGTCATGCGGGCCTTTTCCGTTGTGCTCCTGGTGCTGTGCGGAACGGTGTTTGTGAACAGCCCGGCGGCCCTGATTGCCGACCTGACACCGGAGTTCCTGAATGTGAACTTCTGGGTGGTTGTGATCCTCCTGTATTACGTACTGGCCACCCTCCTGCCGATTGACAAGGTGATCGGCCGGCTGTACCCGATCTTTGGTATCATCCTGATTGCCATGGCGGTGAGCGTCATCGGAGGAATCACCCTTGGCGGATATACCATCCCGGAAATCAGCCTGAAGAATCTGCATCCGGATGGGATGCCCATATGGCCGTTCATGTTTGTGACGGTTGCCTGCGGCGCCATTTCCGGCTTCCATGCGACGCAGTCACCCATGGTAGCCAAATGCATTACGCATGAGAAATACGGCAGGAATGTTTTCTACGGCGCGATGATCGCGGAGGCCGTCATTGCCCTGATCTGGGCAGCGGCAGGTGTTGCTTTCTACGGAACGACCCAGATGCTGAACGAGGCACTCACTGCCCGGGGACAGTCCGGTGTCGTTTACGATATCTGCGTGAAAATGCTGGGACCGGCAGGTGGCGTTCTGGCCATTGTCGGCGTGGTGGTCTGCCCGATCACCTCAGGGGATACGGCGTTCCGAAGTGCCCGGCTGATTCTGAGTGAAAGTACGAATCTCAACCAGAAGAGCATCCGAAACCGTCTCATCATTACGCTGCCTCTGCTGACGGCAGGCGCCATTCTGACCCGTCTGGATTTCAATGTGCTCTGGCGGTATTTCTCCTGGAGCAATCAGACGCTGGCCATGATTGCCCTGTGGGTGGCAACCTCCTATCTGCTGAGGGAGAACAAATACCGGTTCGGTTCGCTGCTGACGGCGTGCCCGGCAGTATTCATGGTGGGAGTGGTTACAACCTACATCATGATGGCCAAAGAGGGATTCTCCCTTTCTGCCGGAATTGCCTACCCGGTGGGTATTTGCGTTGCAGTGATCTTTGCCTGTATCTATGGCGTACAGCTGTCCCGCTCGCTGAAAGAGAAAGGAACGCAGAATCTGCACTGATTCCCGGGCTTTGACCGGTGTTCCCTGAACGCGTGCGATCCGGTCGGCCATTATGCGGCTGAACCAGGAAACGCAGAGCCAGTTCGGGAAAGAGATAGGGGTGAAACATGAACGCGGAGATCGTACTGGGAATCCTGATCCCTTTCATTGGGACATGTCTGGGCGCTGCCATGGTGTTTGTCCTGAAGAAAGAGATTTCACCCAATCTGCAGAAAATCCTTACCGGGTTCGCAGCGGGGGTGATGGTGGCAGCCTCTTTCTGGAGTCTGCTGCAGCCGGCGCTTGAGAGCAGTGAACAGTTGGGCTCGCTCTCCTTTCTCCCCGCTGCCGTGGGCTTTCTGGTGGGCGTCGGTTTCCTGCTCCTCCTGGATGGGGTGACGCCGCACATGCATTTCAACAACCAGGATGAGGGCCCGAAGTCCGGACTGAAACGGACCACCAAACTGATTCTGGCGGTGACCCTTCACAACATTCCGGAGGGAATGGCAGTAGGCGTGGTTTATGCCGGATACCGGGCCGGCAATGCGGGCATTACGGCAGCTGGTGCACTGGCCCTGGCGCTGGGCATTGCCATACAGAATTTCCCGGAAGGGGCCATTGTATCCATGCCGCTCCGGGCGGAGGGCATGGATAAGGGAAAGACGTTTCTGTTCGGGGTTCTCTCCGGAATTGTCGAACCCATTGCGGCAGCCATCACCATTCTGGCGGCAGGAATGGTGGTCCCGGTCATGCCGTATCTGCTGGCATTTGCCGCCGGTGCCATGATGTACGTGGTGGTGGAGGAACTGATTCCTGAAATGTCGGAGGGTCAGCACTCCAACTGGGGGACCATTGCTTTTTCGCTTGGCTTTGTGCTGATGGTGGTGCTGGATGTGGCACTGGGATAACAGCATGGCATAAATCAAAAACAGGAGGTTTACTCGATGCTGAAAGATTACGAATTCTGGTTTCTGGTGGGAAGTCAGACGCTGTACGGACCGGAGGTCCTGGATACGGTGGCCAGACGTGCGGCGGAAATGGCGGATAAGATGAACGCTTCCGGCCTTCTGCCCTGCAAACTGGTGTACAAAACCACGGTGAAGAGCAACCAGGAAATTGCCGAGACGGTACGGGAGGCCAATTACGACCCGAAGTGCGCCGGTATCATTACCTGGTGTCATACCTTCAGCCCGTCCAAGATGTGGATCAACGGCTTTGTCGACCTGCAGAAGCCGTACTGCCATCTGGCCACACAGTACAACCGTGAAATCCCCAACGAGGAAATCGACATGGATTTCATGAACCTGAATCAGGCCGCCCACGGTGACCGGGAACACGGCTTTATCGCAGCCCGTCTGCGGATGCCCCGGAAGGTCATTGCCGGTTACTGGGAGGATGAGGATGTCCAGATGCGCCTTGGCAGCTGGATGCGTGCGGCAGTGGGCGTGATGTTCTCACGCAGCCTTAAGGTGATGCGCTTCGGCGATAACATGCGCGAGGTGGCGGTGACCGAAGGCGATAAGGTGGAGGTACAGATCAAGCTGGGCTGGCAGGTCAATACCTGGCCGGTGGGTAAACTGGTCGAGACCATGGATAAGGTAACGGACGAGGAAATCGATGCCCTGATGGGCTGTTACTGCCAGCAGTATGATATGGCCACGGATGACCTTGAAACGGTTCGCTATCAGGCACGCGAGGAAATCGCCATGAAGAAGATGCTGGATGCGGAGGGATGCAAAGCATTTTCCAACACGTTCCAGGATCTGTACGGTATGCGCCAGTTGCCCGGCCTGGCTTCCCAGCACCTGATGGCGCAGGGATACGGATACGGCGGAGAGGGTGACTGGAAAGTGGCTGCCATGACCGCCATCCTGAAGGCCATGAGCGAGGGCCAGACCGGCGGTACCGCCTTTATGGAGGATTACACCTATAACCTGAATCCGGATGCGACGTACAGTCTGGGTGCGCATATGCTGGAGGTCTGTCCTTCCGTAGCAGCCGAAAGGCCCCGGATTGAGGTGCATCCGCTGGGCATTGGCGACCGTGAGGCTCCGGCACGCCTGGTGTTTGAGGGACATGCCGGCAAGGCAATCGTGGTCAGCCTGGTGGATATGGGCGGCAGACTGCGCCTGATTGTCCAGGATATCGAAGCGGTGAAGCCGATCCTGCCCATGCCCAACCTGCCGGTTGCCCGTGTCATGTGGCGTGCCCTGCCGAACCTGACGACCGGCGTGGAATGCTGGATCACCGCAGGCGGCGCCCATCATACGGTTCTCAGCTATGATGTGACGGCAGAACAGATGAAGGACTGGGCAAGGATGATGGGCATTGAGTATGTCCACATCGGTGAGGATACGACGGTGGAAAAGCTGGAAGAACAGCTGTTCCTGAACGATCTGGCCTGGAAACTGAGGTAATACAACCTGAAAAGAGGCAGTACTGCTTGGCAGTGCTGCCTCTTTTGGACGGAGCAGACCGGCACTCCGCTGCAAGGTGGACAGACAGAAAGTGCGGCTGGCCTGTCTGCCCGGTACGGTCCGCAGACCATTCCCGAAAATTACCGGTGAAAAATCGAGACAGCAAGAGAGGGAACGGTGGATTCCCCCGGTCTCCCCTGTGTCAGGGGAAGAGTTCCGGGAAAATCATTGCGGTCTGTCTGGGATTCCGCTATAATTCATTTGAAAGATTCTGCCATTCTGAGCGAGAAAGGATCATGGAATTGTATATTCTGCAGCCTCAACTGATGAGGATACTTTCTTTGTGCAAATTATAAGGCGGAAGGTTCCGGACAGGCCGGAGCATGATAAAGTGAACCAGTGCCGGTATGGGTCAATTGCAACCAAACGGAAATGAATGGCTCCTCAGAGGTTTGTCGGGGAAAGTCTGCGGGAATATAGCAAGGGACTATATGCAAAAGTCGCTGTCCTGGAGAACGGTCAGGGATGCTTCAATCCCCGCAACAAATCTCTTGACCTCCGGCTGCCGGAAAGCAAGGCGTAGAACATCCATGACCTGATCGTCGGTCAACAGTTCGGGCTTCGTGAAGAAGCTCTCCAGTATCCCGGCGCGGACACGCAGGCGATGTGTGCGCTGCTTTCGGTTTAGATCATCGATCCGCTTCGACAACAGCTTGCTTTGTTCCTCGCATCGCTTCATGCGTTCTGTGTACTCACTCTTTGATCCTGCGATCCGCGTTGTCCTTCCTCGCCTGCAACGCTTCAAGGGAATTGTGGCTCTCATTGGCTGCCATACTCATAACACTTCCATTTTCTGTGATAAAGGGCAAAACAAAGGCGTCCAACATTTCGTCGAACACCTTTGGCTTGCCCGTCGATTATTGAATTTAACAGACGCTGTCTGTTAATTCTGTCTGATTACTCATCTCCCTATCCGCGCCAGTTCTCAATCTTGCAGGTGTACTTCCGCTGACCCGCGGGTGCGTCCTTATCGTAGTTGATGCCCACCAGCAGAATGTCGCCGCCGTAGCCCTGCAAAACCGTCGGATACTTCCTCTGCTTGATCTGCTCAATCGCGGTATCCGCGGACTGATTCCATTTCAACTCAATCACCAGCGCAGGAACCATCTCGCTTTGCTTCGGCAGATAAACGATGTCAGCATAGCCATATCCTGTCGGCAATTCCTCCATCTTCATGTAGTGATTCTTGTAGCTGAAATACGCAAGTTGGATCACGGCGCGGAGCGAGTTTTCATTATTCGCGTTCAGAGGATTAGTCGCTTCGATGTGAACCTTCTCGATCTGTTCCGCGACAGCCTCCGCGTTCATGTGTATGGTGTCCATGATAAGCTGGTCGCTCTCTTGGACGCGCTTCATTGTGTCGGGGCTTGTGTCCTCTCGAATCGCTCGGACAAATTCCAAACGAACCTCCTCGTTGGGAATGCGCGCTTTCTTCGTTGATTCATCATAGGCCAGGTAACCAAGATGAATGAGCAGCGTCAGAATGTCGTCGCGTCCCCGGAAGGTGATTAGGTCATTGGAGAAGCCTTTGGTATCGACAGCGACTTCCACACCGCCAATCAGTTCAGCTACAGTCTTGCGCAAACCGTCTACATCTCGACAGATGTAATTCATCAGACTACCAGCAGCAGATGTTTCTGTCCAGTACGAATCATAGTCCCCGTAAAGAAGAGACTTCACGACTGAATTGGGATTGTAAATGGAACCGACGCCTCGCAGAGAGTAACCATCGTACCATGCTTTCATTTCTGAGTAATCCGCGCTGGCATCTTCACAAAGTTGTCTGACTTCCTCCTCAGTAAATCCAACATACTGTGCAAAAGGTCCCGGCTTCAGCATGGTGAACTCCTGAAAGTCTGAAATTGCAGACTGTGAACCGTCCTTCTTGATCGGAAGGATACCCGTCATGTACACGGCGGCAAATACTTTTGCCGTAATTGCGCTGTTCTTAAACAATGAGCGGAGGAACATAAGGTATTCTTCCTGGATCTCAGGTACTTCTCGAATCGGCGCGTCCCACTCGTCAATGATCATGATGAATCTGTTGCCTGACAGATTAACCACGCTGTCGAGCGCATAGGGCAAATCCAAGCCAGGCTTGATCTTAGGATATGCGTCCTTCAGTTCCTCGGTAATCTTCTGATTGAGGTACGAAACGATTGAACGGTAATTGTTTGAAAACGGTCTGACACCAGTCATATCAACATAGATGACATCGTATTGATTGAGGAGCTTTGCGTAGCCCGTGTCCTTTGCAATAGCCAAATCGTGAAACAGCATACTGGAATCACAAGTCCTGTCATAATACGCGCAAAGCATCTGCGCAGCAAAAGACTTCCCGAACCGTCTCGGCCTGCTCACGCAGGTCAGAGATCTCGTAGTGTCTATCGTTTTATTGATCAGCGCAATCAGCCCGCTTTTGTCAACATAAAGATCGTTTCGTATGCGGGAAAAGCCGCTGTTTCCAGGATTCAAATGGAAACCCATTCCGTTCACCTCCGATGACGGGATCACATCTATAGCATACCATCATTTGAAGAACGAAACAAGAATAATCTGTTCATTTCAGCTTTGAAAACAGCTACAGACAGATGTACAACTCCAAATGTATTCGAACCACTTTAACCGCCTTATGTCAAATGTATTCGAACCACTTTACCTATATTTTTCCAAATCTATATGAACCACCTCAACTTTCGCACCGAATTATTTAGCCCTGACTACCTATGAAATAAGGGCTTTATGTGTAAATAAGTGCGTCAAAAATAGTGTTCTTGACACGGCTTTATCCACAGCAATCTCCTTACATAAGCCACTTGAGATGGAGAGGATTAACAAGCA
>JAFUBF010000141.1 GCA_017460325.1 Clostridia bacterium
GAATTATCACACCTTTAACGGTGAGGTATATCAGTATCAGTACATCAACGGACTGGTGGCCGGGACCAAGATTCGAAACCTGATTGATTCCCATGTACTGCAACCGGAGCAGGCCGTTGTGGGATTTGTGAGCAATTACCCGAACCCGGATGCCATCTCCGCGTTTACGGCCTTTTATCTGGGCGTCCGCGCCGTGGCACCGGAGGCGGTGATGCGCGTACGGTATACCTATGCCTGGAGCAGCTATACGCGGGAAAAGGCAGAGGCCAGGAAGATGATCTCGGAGGGGTGCATCCTCATTGCCCAGCAGTCGCACACATACGGACCTGCGGCGGCGTGTGAGGAAGCGGCCAAGAATCAGATCGTTTTCCACGTGGGGAACCACCGGAGCATGCTGGACGTGGCGCCTACCACCAGTCTGGTATCCGGGCGCGTCAACTGGACCCCGTACATTGTGGGCGCCGTCGAGGCTGTGATGCATGGACGGCCGATTGAAAAGACCGTAGAGGGGATTGCACACGGAAATGACATGAGCGCGGGCTTTTCCCACGGATGGGTGGAGATGCTTGAGCTGAACGCCCATATCGTCCCATACGGGATGGAGGACAGGGTCCGGCAGGCCGTGGAGGATTTTGAAAAAGGAAAAATCACGGTTTTCAGGGGAAAATACACCGGAACCAATCCGAAAAATCCCTCCGATACCATCGATCTGACCTCGGGATTTACGGAAAACAGGGACTCGTCATTCCCGTCTTTTCACTATATTCTGGATGATCTGATTACTGTGGAAAACTGATCCGGCAAAAACGGGCATGGAGCAGGCGGACCGGAAAGGTGTGGACAAAACCGACACTGGAGGGTGGCAAAGGCTGCACCGGTTTGCCGAATCATGTCCCATATCCATCATACGGAGCCGAAAGCCAAGGCAGCGTGAAAGGGTGGGCAAAGGCTGCACCGGTTTGCCCAATCATGTCTCATATCCATCATACGGTGCCGAAAGCCAAGGCGACATGAAAGGGTGGGCAAAGGCCGCACCGGTTTGCCCAATCGTGTCCCATATCCAGCATACGGTGCCGAAAGCCAAAGCACCATTTAAGGAGTTTACCAAATGAAGACGTTGATTGAACTGTATGATGAGCGCCCGATTGAGAATGTGCTCAGTTCGGAGGTGTTCAGGCCTGAAACGACGGTGTTTATCTGCCCGCCGAATGTGGCCTCCAATGCGCATCTGCAAAACCACCTTCGCCAGTATTTCCGGCATCGGGGCCTTCGGAATAAATGCAAGTTTATTCCTGCAAGTATCTACGATGTCGCCTCCGTGGAGAAAAATCTCCGGGAGGTTCTGAACCGGTATCCGGACTGTGCACTGGACATTGCGGGCGGATCGGAATCGGCGCTTTTCGCGGGAGGAAGGCTGTGCGCCTCATGGGATATTCCAGTCTTTACGTATTCAAGTAAGCGGAACTGCTTCTTCAATATTCAGAATGCGGAGTTTGCCCATAACCGACCGTGCACGGTTGAACTGAGAGTGGAAGACTGCTTTCTGATGGCCGGCGGCGCCATGCGCGAGGGCCGGGTCGATAACCGGATTCTCCACAGGTACATGCACCTGTTTGACCCCTTTTTCAGGGTGTTTATGGAGCACCGCCGGATCTGGACAAAGGCGATTACGTATATTCAGCGCATCTCACAGAAGGACCCTGGATCGCTTCACGCGGAAGGCGGCATAACAGAGAAAGGGGAGCACGGCAGACGGGTGAGTGTTCCGCGAGAGCTTCTTAAATCCCTTGAGAAACTCGATATGATCCGGAACCTGTCCATCACGGAGGAAAGGGTTTCGTTTGATTTCGCGGATGCCTGGATTCGAACCTGGTTGCGCGATGTGGGTTCCGTACTGGAACTGTACATTTACAAGGTCTGTCTGGATTCGGGAGTTTTTAAGGACGTGGTGACCAGTGCCGTTGTGGACTGGCTGGGGGAGGAATCCGGACACAGCAACATCACCAATGAACTGGATGTGATGGGCACCTCCGGTGTCCGTTCGGCCTTCATTTCCTGTAAAACCTGTGAGGCGAAAACCGAGGCACTGAATGAACTGGCGATTCTCCGTGACCGGTTTGGCGGGCGGATGGCCAGTGCGGCCATTGTGACGGCAGAGAACGGTTCATCTGCCATGCTTCACCGCGCCACGGAACTGGGGATCGATGTCATTGATCTGAGAGATCTCAGAAATCCGGACGTTATGCGGGAGCGCATTCGCGCCCTGATGCGTTGACCACGAAAAGAAGGCACAGCCAAGGCTGTGCCTTCTATAATGTCCGTTACGGGAAATCGGCATTCAGGTCAACGAGACTGTCAAAGGAGAGAACCATGTCATCAATGGTAATGCGCTGCTCGATCGGATCGACACAGCGGCAGATGCCCTCCACCTGTTCGAGCAGCCCCTGATGGCCAAATGCGGTGCTGTTTCGGTCCCGGCAGGGAACAAAGCGGATGGCACGGGCATGGACACGGCGGAGACGGGCAAGACGGGTATTGGGGATGAGCCGGTGCAGTTCGGAGAGAACGTGGTTGATGTGCCTGCGGACCTCGTCACTCAGCTCCGGCCGGTCGGTATAGGGGACGGTCTTTGAGGCGATCGCCTCATCGAATCCGCTGAGGGCATCGAAGGGGGCGAAGATCTTGGCCCGGCGTTGCCGGTCCATTTCCGGATGCCGGCAGGAAAGGTCCGGACGTGCCAGAGAGAACTCTCTCCGGTAGCGAAAATCAGCGGGTATAACCATCTGAGAACACCTCCGTGATGTCAGGCGCGGTGGCCGCCGATCTGCCCGATGCGTTCAAGGGCCGTTGCCCCTTCCATCAGGCTGCACGCCCTGAACACGGCACCGGCTCCATACCGTTTCCGGATATCCAGCATGGTACGCTGCAGATGCAGTTCCTTTTCCTGCTGTGCCCAGTCGGTAAAGAAACTGAGCTGCCGTGCACCGGTAAACGGAACCGTATTGGCGGCGCAGATGCCGAGACGCCGGAACAGGAGGCCGTGGTGGACACCGGCATCAAAGTGATCCAGGATGGACGGCGCGATCTCCGCAGCGACGTTTGACTTATCCGAAATGCGGACGGTTCCGCCGCTGTGACACGGGTGGAGGCGTCCGTAAAAGTCCACGCAGACCGGGCCGGCATAGTCCGGACAGTGCTCAAGAGACTTGTAATCGTAACTGACCCACCAGGTGAAAGTTCCGGAGGAGACGTTTTTCGAGAGCATCTCTGTGCAGAGCATGTCGATCATCTCCCGCAGGACAAGCCGCGCTTCGTCGAAGCGGTACGGCCGCGGGAGAACCTGACCGGTTGAGACGCTGTGACTGGCAGAATGA
>JAFUBF010000014.1 GCA_017460325.1 Clostridia bacterium
AGCCTCGCAGGCCGGATGAACCGCAGGTGCAGCTCGCAGGAGGGGCGCATCAGAAAGCGGACAACAAAGGCGGCGGAGAGAAACTGAGAGATGACAGTGGCCAGGGCGGCACCCCGAATCCCCATGTGAAGGACAAAGATCAGCAGCGGATCCAGGATCAGATTGGACAGGGCTCCGATAAAGATGCCCAGCATGCCGGCACTGGCGTACCCCTGTGCGTTGATGAACGGGGTCATGCCGGCGGCAATCATGGTGGCCGGCGTCCCGATCAGGTAGAGCTGCAGATACAGGGTGGCATGGGGGAGCAGCTGCTCTGAGGCACCGAACAGGCGCAGCGAGGGGGTCCCGAAGAGTTCAAAGAAGGCCAGGAGAAGGACAGAGGAGCAGAGAATCAGCGTAAACGACGTGTTCATGATGGTCTCTGCCTGATCTTTTCGCTGGCGTCCCCGGGCGATGGCGCACAGCGGAGCACCGCCCATGCCGAAGAGATTGGTGAAGGCGGTAATGATCATAATGATCGGGAAGCAAAGCCCGACGCCGCCAAGGCCGAGGGTTCCCTCACCGGGAATCCGGCCGATATAGATGCGGTCCACAATGCTGTAAAGCAGGTTCAGCAGCTGGGCAACCAGCATGGGCAGAGCGGATGCGGCAACATTGTGTGCCGTGCGTGTACTGGAAAAGTCAATCTGTTTCAGGGTGGACCCCCTCATCAGGAGTCAGTATAGCACAATTGACGGATTTGTCCAGAGAAGGAGAGCGGAATGAGCGCAGCGGATGAAGTAGCGAATCGTATTGATCAGTACCTGGAGGAAATCGATCGGGTCAAACAGAAGGCAAAGCCCGGAGCGGGTCTTTTCGGGATCGGAGTCGGACCGAAAGATGATCCGTGCAATGACCGGTTTCTCACGGACATGCAGTCCTGGTTTGAACGGTTTGCCCAGTCGGAACCCTCCTCGGAGGAAGTGGAGGAGGTCATGGATATCGCCTTTACAGCGCAGCAGCAGCGTCAGGACTTCGTCTTCTTTACCCTGATCGCCATCCACGGCATGGCCCTCCCGCTGGTGCAGCGCCTTCTGCCGGAGGCGGCAGAGCGGCAGGCTCTGGCCTATGAGGAGCGAGTCCCCAGGAATCAGCGTATGCCCGTGCAGATGAAACTGCTTGATGAACTGTACAGAAGAGCCGGCCGGCAGCCTAGGAAGCGCGGCCTGTTCGGGCGCAGATAATTTCCCGTTCCCCGGGCTACCGGGGAGAGAAAGGAGTCCATTCTTGAACAGTAACAGAATGTTTTCAAACCCGTTTTCGAAGGAATACTGGCATCAGGCGATGGCCGATTTCAAAAATCTTCGGATTCTTGTCTTTGCTGCGCTGATGATCGCCCTGCGTATTGTCCTCAAGCCCGTCGGCATCCCGATTGCGGCGGATCTGCGGATTAACGCCGGTTTCTTTGTCAACGCGTACGGCGCCATGGTTTTCGGGCCGGTGGTGGCGATCTTTGCCGCGGCCATTACGGACACACTGGGCTTTCTGGTGTACCCGAACGGCATCTATTTTCTTCCGTTCATGCTGACGGAAATTGCGGGATCCCTGATTTTTGCCCTGTTTCTGTACAGGACGGAGGTCAGTACCACCCGGATCATTCTCAGCCGGTTCTGCATTGACCTGTTTGTCAATGTGCTCCTGAACGCGCCCATCATGGCGCTCTACTACACCATGGTCATGGGGCGCAGCTATGTGCTGTTTGATCTGCTCCGGATCATCAAGAACCTGGCCATGTTCCCGATTGAATCCCTGCTGCTCATCATCTTTTTCCGCCTGGTTATCCCGCCGACGCGGAAAATCGGGTATATCGTGAGCGGAACGGAAAAGCTCCGCTTTACGAAAAAAACGGGGATCATCATGGGCTTGCTTCTGGTGTGCAGCATCAGCCTGACGGCTTTCTATGCCATTCATACGTACAACACGACCTCCTTCAGTGCCTCGTACACGGCAGAGGAGCGGCTCACCCGGAATACGGAAATGACCGAATGGGCCCGGCAGGAAGGGCCATATGGGGATGAACTGGTGGTCATCATCGAGAGCGCCCGCTCCAGGGTGGGAGCCAAAGAGATGACCTATGAACTGGCTCTGTACCGGCTTGACCGGGATGTGCTGGCAGGGGAAACGGATCTTTCCGAGGAAACGGTTCGCGGCTATTCCAAATCGAAAGCGGCCAAGGAGCCTTCTCTGACCCGGATTGGGAGTGCCATTGCCCTGACCGACAAGAAAAGCGGCGAGCACCTCAGCATGACCATTACGCCGGACGAAAGGGCGGCAGGCGGGGCCTGATTCCCGCAGCCTGGATAAGGAGAGAAAATGATTCAGGATATTGCACCGCATGTGTTTCATAACGAGTATCACCCGGATCGAAGGCCGAAAGCGGAGGACCACCTGATCCTGTACCGGGAGGGTGCGTTTGCCCTCAAAATGACCGGGGACCGCCAGACCATGGATTTTCCCCGGGCCTCCATGTTTCCGGAATCCCTGGACGAGGCTGTCTATCTGTTTGAAATGGATGGTCAGGCGTGGTTCGCGCTCCCCGAGATCCCGGATGTGGACAGGGTCTTTGAGGAGCAGGGCCTTGAATGGGTCAAATTTGCCGGAATCCGGCGAAGTGGGATCGGGCCGAAGTGGCACCTGTTCGCCCTTTATACGGCCTATCATCTCATGGAGTGGTACACCGTAAACCGGTACTGCGGCAAATGCGGCGGCAAAATGGAAAAGGACCGGACGGAGCGGGCCATGTTCTGCCCGGTGTGCAAACGGAAGGTGTATCCGCGAATCAATCCGGCGGTGATCATCGGGGTCATCAACGGCGACCGTCTGTTGCTGACCCGGTACAGAAACGGGAACGGCATGAATGCGCTGGTGGCGGGATTCACCGAAATTGGCGAATCTTTCGAGGAGACCGTGGCCCGGGAGGTCATGGAGGAAACCGGTCTCCGCGTCCGGAACATCCGGTATTACAAGTCGCAGCCCTGGGGCATCGCGGAGGATATCCTGGCCGGATACTACTGCGAGGTGGATGGGGATGACCGGATCCGGATGGACCAGAATGAACTGCGCTATGCGGAATGGGTGAAAAGGGAGGAGATTGAGTTGCAGCCTCAGTCCTACAGCCTGACCAATGAGATGATGCAGGAGTTTAAGGAAGGACGGATTCGGGCGTTGCCGTGAGTCCCGGGATGACGCGTTGAACGAAGGAGGGTTCGGGTGAAGTTCTATTTTGCAGGCGGTGCCATGGAAGTTGGCGGAAGCTGTGTGTATGTGCGGGTTGGCGACCGGGGCATCCTGTTTGATTCGGGAATCCGGCAGGGCAGCGGCCGGGATCCGCTGCCGGATTTCAGAGCCATCCAGCTGCTGGGCGGTGTGGATGCCATTCTGGTCAGCCATGCGCACATGGACCATACCGGATCTCTTCCGGTGATCTCCAAGGCGTTTCCGCAGGCTCCGATTTACATGACACCCATGACGGAAATGCTGACCCGAATTCTCCTGGCGGACAGTCTCAAAATCATGGACCGGCGGGAGGATGAAATTCCGTACTACAACGAGGATGACGTGTCCGGAATGCTGGCAAGGATCGTGCCGGTCCATTACATGGTGCCCTTCAAGGTACTGGGGGACATGATTATGACGCTGTACCCGGCCGGGCATATCGCCGGGGCAGCCTGCATCAATCTGGAAACTCCGGAGGGGACCATCCTCTACACGGGGGATGTGTCGGTCCAGACCCAGCGGACCATTGAGGGCATGCGGATACCCAAACTCCGTCCCGACGTGATGATCATGGAATCCACGTACGGAAACCGACTGCATGCCAACCGGCAGGCGGAGGAGATCCGCATGGTCCAGTTGCTGGCGGATTATATCCGCGAGGGGAAGAAGATCCTGATCCCGGCGTTTGCCCTGGGACGCGCCCAGGAGGTTCTGCTGATTATCCGTTCCGCCATTCAGAAAAAGGAACTGCCGAAAGTGCCGGTGTATGTGGATGGAATGGTGCGGTATATTAACCGGGCGTATAAGCTGTATCCCACATATCTGCACATCAGCCTGGCCAGGCGCATTATGCGGGGAAACGAACCGTTTTATTCGGATGAGATCGTGGCGGTGGATCGTCTGCAGGAGGCCCGGGAGAACGCGGAAGCATCCGATGAGGAATACATGCGGGAAATCTATGATACCTTTGGCCGAGAACCGGTCAGTGTTGTGGAGAAACTGCCGGACGCATAAGCAAAGATGATAAAAAAACACCCTGAAGCGACGAGCTTCGGGGTG